>JAYURE010000701.1:0-3374 GCA_043756345.1 Deinococcales bacterium
GCCGAACTGAACTTGCTTGCTGTACTTGCCGCGCAGATCGAGACGGGTCAGTTGCAAAGCTTCGCTCTTGTTTCGAGCGCGGGCCGCATCGAAATCAGATCCGCGCAAATAGTAGTACGAACCTTCATTGCCATCCACGAATTTGACGCGATCACTGGCGGCCTCGAGCATGCCCTCGACGAAAGCGACCCACAACCCACTGCCATCCTCCTCGAGTTGCGCATGCAATGCCGCGTATGGATTTGCGGTCTTGTTCGCGGCAGCGTAATCGGGATCAAAGTTTGAAAGCCACCAAAAGGTGAAAAACGTCAATCCGGGATATTCACGCTCGAGCACCCGCATGGTTTGCGCCCCGCGTTCACGCAACTTTGCTTCGTACTGCGCGAAGGAAACCGTTTTGGCTTTCGCTTGAACTTGGTACTGCCAGATGTTGAACGCATATGTTTCCGCATCGAACATCACGCCGCGCAAACCCGATTGCTTGGCGACCCGAGCGATCTGTGTGAGGTTCGCTTCGGTGGCTTTCCACGTCGCGTCATTGAACCAATCCCAATCCTGACCTGCATTCGATTGGATCTCGTAAAAACTGTTCTCGAGCTTTTTGGATTTGATCGCCTTGAACGCCGCGATGTCGGCATCAAACTCTTTGGCGGGCAGCGCATTCGGCAAGAACGTCCAATCACCCGCGCTGGATTTGAAGATCACACCATCGAACGGACTGCCCTCGAGTTTCGCGGTTGTGATTGCGGCGGGCAGAGGTTTGTCCCAACCGAACTCGATCAATTTTTTGTTGGCGTTCGCTGATTTGGCTGGTGCAGCCAGATCGGGCGCGGCTGGTTCTGGTGCAGTTGTAACGCTGGTCTTGGCGGTCGGACTCGAGACGGCACAGGCGATCAATCCGGTACAAGCAATGATGAAAAGTCGAAGCATCAGGGTTCCTCCTAAAAGATTCTCAACAACGGGTTTTCTCGAGCCTGACTGAAGATCATGTGAAGCACGGTTGGGTTTGCTGAGAAGCTTTTCACAAGAGCTTGCCGAAATCCTCGAGCACATTGAAAAACCGGGTCGTGGCAGAAACCTTCCATTTGCGTTCAATGATCGCGTTCGGCTGAATCGTTTTCGGCCAATCTCGAGCCACGACCGAAAAGACCGTGCCATCATCGGTCTGCAAAACCTCGAGTCCAGTGCTGGATTCAATGACTGGGACCACTTTCGGAGGTGAGCGCAAGAGTGTCAGGTAGTGATACTCGAGACTCAAATCGCGCTTTGCGAAAACCGCACGCTCGAGCATTTGTCGGACTTGTGATTCCGTTCGCACGAAGACACCCACGCCAGAATGACCAAGTTCGAGCAGCTTTGCTTCGAGTCCGACAGCCAGGACTTCGGGATCGGATTGATCACTATCGAAGCCGATGTTCCCGGTTTGCAAATGGGTGCTGATCTTTTCCCAACCCAGGCGCGAGCACAGGTTGCGAAGTTCTTCCATGCGGATTCGATTGTGTTTGCCAAGATTGATGGCCCGTAGGAACGCAGCGTAACGCATGGCCCAATCTTACGTGCTCGAGGTACGAGACGTGACCCGTCAAGCCTGCGGTACGATATAGCCCATGCGATCAGAATATCAGGCCCGACTGACCGAAGCTGCCGAGACGTTCGGCACACCCCTGTACGCCTATGACTGGACGGAAATCCAAGCTCGAGCCGATTCGATTTGGGCCGCGTTCGGCCATCTCGAGGGCATTCAAACCCGAGCCTTTTACGCGATGAAGGCAAACCCAAACCTGAATTTGTTGCGCCGTTTGCGCAAACTCAATTTTGGTTTTGAAGCCTGTTCTGGTGGCGAACTCGAACGTGCAATTCTGGCGGGAACCCCAGGCTCGAGCGTGGTCGTGCACGGTCCAGGAAAGCTCGAGGCAGATTTTGTGCGGGCGCTCGAGGTTGGTGCGACGGTGGCGCTCGACTCGATCAATGAGTCAACTCGAATTGCTAGGGTTGCGCCGAAATCTCGAGTTTTGATTCGGGTTAATCCTGGCTTGCGTGTTTCAACGCACGATCACCTCGCCACCGGAAATGCTGAAAGCAAATTTGGTGTGCGAATCGAAGACGTGCCCGAAGCTGTATCTCGTGCCGAAAAATTGGGACTCGAGGTGGCAGGCTTGCACATGCACATTGGATCACACATCGAAAACCCAGAAGATTACACCGAGGCGCTCGAGCGGGTTTCTGGACTGGCCGCGCAGATTGGACCTCGAGAAGTGTTTGACATGGGCGGTGGATTCGGCTTGCACTTCAATCTAGAACCGCTCGCCAAACTTGGATCTCAGGCCGCCTCGAGATTTCAAGCCAAAGAACTCTGGTTCGAGCCGGGACGTTTTTTGGTCGCCAGCAGCGGCGCATTGGTGGTGCGCGTGCTCGAGGTCAAACAGACGGCACGAAAATTTGCTGCGATAGACGCTGGAATGAGCGAACTGATCCGCCCGATGTTGTACGGTGCAGTCCATCCCGTGACCTCACTTGTGACCGAGCCTCGAGAACTCGAGACGGTTGATCTGGCAGGTCCAGCCTGCGAATCTGGCGATGTGATGGCTCGAGATGTCAGTTTGCCCAAACCACAAATCGGTGATCTGCTCGCTATCGGCACAGCGGGTGCTTACGGCGCGAGCATGGCCAGCAATTACTTGACGCGCTCGAGACCCGCAGAAGTCTTGCTCGAGAACAATGCTTGGCATTTGCTGCGTCGTCGAGAAACCGTACAAGAAATGTTGAATGCCGAACTCGATGTTTGACACATGCGAAACTCAGCAAGTCAAGGAATTCTGAAACAATGAATGAACATGTCTTTCAGATCAGCGCCCCAAAAACCGTCGGCTTCGTTCCACGCGATTCACAATCACTCGAGCCGCATCAGGTTCGTTTGAAAACCATTTTTTCTGGTATCTCGGCAGGAACCGAACTCACGCAGTATCGCGGGCAGAATCCGTTCCTCGAGAAACGCTGGAATGACGATTCAAAAATGTTCTTTCCTGGCACGCCAAGCATCGCGTACCCGTTGCACGGCGTGGGTTACGAGCAGGTTGGCGAGGTGATCGAACTTGGCTCGGAAGCCAAAAAGCTCGAGCTTGGACAGATCGTTTGGGGTTCCTGGGGCCACGCAACGCACACGGTTCAAGACGAGGCTGAAGTCTGCGATCACGTGGTCGATCCGAATTTGAATCCGATGCTGGCGGTGTTCGCACGCATCGGCGGCATCGCGCTCAATCCGGTTTTGGATGCCGACATTCACCTTGGCGAAACGGTTGCAGTCTTTGGACTTGGTGTTCCAGGATTGCTGGCCGCGCAGATGGCGCGATTGAACGGCGCGACTGTGATCGCCA
>JAYURE010000702.1:0-3364 GCA_043756345.1 Deinococcales bacterium
TCCGTCAGATGACGCGAAAGGACTTGAGAAAGCTCGAGTTCATCTTCGACCAACAAAATCTTCGCCACGACCACATTCTAGGGCTAAAAAACAGGGAAAAGGTTAAAGGTAAAAGAGGAAAGACAGCAAAACCGAGGCTCGAGGCCATGGTGTTGAAAACATGACAGACTAATCCGAACACTTTTTGGAGGCTTTGCGTGAACATTGAACACACCCTTCGACGGCTCGAGCATCACTTGGTTGAACTTGCATCCTGGCAAGATTTGGCCCGACAGCACTTTCAACCCGGTATTTTTACGGCAACCGATGGCACACGCTCGAGTATCGCGCTCGGACAATCCTGGCCCTCTCGAGGCGTGCCAGTCGTGATCGATTTCGAGATGGTTGTGCCACAAGCCTGGGCCGGGAAAACCGTCTTCGCGTTCATTTACACCGGCGGCGAGGGCCAACTGGTCGTCAACAACCGATTGATCAGCGGCCTGAACCTGTTCCACAAAGAACACCAAATTCTCGAGCGTGCCGTCGGTGGCGAAACGCTGCACATTCAAATCGAGGCCGTTCCGAAAAACCTGTTCGGCACACCCGCCTACGATCCGAAACTCGAGGTCGCGTACCTGTGCGTCCCAGATTTCCAGGTTCGAGGATTCGTTGAAGATTTGGCCGCCGCGCACGATGCCGCCAAGCACTTGCACGCGCACGGACGATCAGAAGTAAGCGCGTTAATTCTCGACGCGCTCGATAAATCACTCGAACATTTGGGCATTCCTCGAGCACCAACCGAAAACTACTTGGCCCGAATCATGCAAGACCCTCGAGGCGCGGCGATCATCACTGGCGTTTGGGACGAATGGAAGTTTGATGGCAAGCCGCTCGAGTTACCGGAATCCGTGCGTGCCGAACTTCTAAACCGTCGCGCTGAACTCAAAGCTACCCTCGAGAATATTCAAATCCGGTATCCGAGCATCGGAAAATTGCACCTGACTGGTCATGCGCATATCGACCTCGCATGGCTGTGGCCGTTCGAGGAAACGCGCCGCAAATTGCGCCGCACCTTCGGCACGATTTTGTCCCTGATGGACCGTTACCCGGATTTTCGGTTCAACCAATCGAGCGCCCAAGCCTACGCCTTCATCGAACAAGACGACCCAGAATTGTTCGAGCGCGTCAAGGCCCGAGTGCTTGAGGGACGCTGGGATATTACCGGCGGCATGTGGGTTGAACCGGATGGAAATTTGCTGTCTGGCGAATCTTGGGTGCGGCAAGTCTTGTATGGGCAGCGTTACTTTCAATCGCGGTTCGGCAAGAAAGTGCATGTCTGCTGGTTGCCGGATACGTTTGGTTACACCGCCAACCTGCCGCAGATTTTGCAGAAAGCCGAGATCCCATTTTTCTTCACCACCAAACTGAACTGGAACGAAACCAACGCCTTCCCGCACGACCTCTACCAATGGGAAGGGATCGACGGCTCGAGGGTGATTGCGCACAGCTTCTTCAATCCTGGCGAGGGTTACAACGGCAACATCAACGCACACGACACATTGGGCACGTGGAAGAATTTCAAAGGCAAACACCACTTTGACACCAGTCTGTACAGCATCGGTTGGGGCGACGGCGGCGGCGGACCAACCCAAGAAATGCTCGAACGGTTCGAGAGGATCAAAGATTTCCCGGCGTTGCCAAAACTCGAATTTGGAATGGCTGAAGACCACTTTCGGCGCATCGAAAAAGAGACTCGAGATTTACCCGTTTGGGTTGGCGAACAATACCTCGAATTGCATCGCGGCACGTTCACCACGCAAGCAAAAATCAAATGGTTTCACCGCAGGCTCGAGCATGTTCTGGTAGAGGCTGAGACGGCCTGTGCGCTGGCGTGGCAGTTCGTTGGTAATGCGTCGTATCCCCACGCCGAATTGGACGAGGTTTGGACGAGTTTGTTGCGCCATCAATTTCACGATGTCCTTCCCGGCTCGAGCGTTCGTGCCGTCTACGAAGCCGCACAAAGAGAAATGGGCGCAATGCTCGCCAAAGCCGAACAGTTGCGAACCCGAGCACTCGAGAGCCTGAGCGCAGAAGTGCGTGGTGAGAATCAAATCGTTGTTTGGAACCTGACGCTCGAGGATCGACCATTGCGGGTTCGGGTGATGAATCCGAGCACAGTGAATCTCAAAACAGAAAATTTCAAACTGGTTAACGCAGAAGGACTCGAGGTGGCGTATCAAATCTCTGGCGATCAGATTCTGATTGATGACTCGAGCTTGATTCCGGGATTGGGCTACGTTGCGCTCAACGTGATCACCGGAGAATCCACAGCCTCGAGCACTCCACTTCACGCCACCGCAAACACCCTCGAGAATACTCACCTGCGAATTGTGATTGGAAAAGATGGGACGCTCAAAAGTGTTTATGATAAGCACGCCAACCGCGAAAGTCTTAGCGGACGTGGCAACCAAATCTGGGCCTACACCGATATTCCAAGAATCTACGACGCCTGGGAAATCGATGCCGGATATGCTCGAGATGGACAAGAACTTCTGGCAACACACGCGCCAACCCTCGAGCAAACCGGACCACTCGAGGCAGGCATCAAAGTACGCCGCGAATTCAATGGCGCGATCATCGAACAAACGTACTCGCTCGGTGCGAACAGCAAACGGCTCGAGGTTAAAACCCACATTCGTTGGACGGGCCGACGCACCATGATCCGCGCCCTCTTCCCGCTGAATGTTCGATCACATGAAGCCTGGTTTGAAACCGCATTCGGTGCAATCGCACGACCCACGCACCGCAACACCAGTTGGGACCAAGCCAAATTTGAAGTCAACGCACACCGCTGGGCAGATTTGAGCGAGCCAGGATTTGGCGTCAGCCTCCTCAACGACGGCAAGTACGGTCACAGCGCCCACGGCAACACGCTCGGACTGACATTGCTGCGATCACCGATCTTCCCAGACCCACTCGCCGACGAAGAAGAACACGAATTCACCTACGCGATCCTGCCGCACCAAAACGATTGGCGCTCGAGCATCAGCGAAGCGCACGACCTCAACGCCCCACTGCAAGCTGTCCACCTCACCTCGAGCACCGGCGATTGGCCCTCGAGTCAGCAATTCGCCAAACTCAACGCAACAGGATTGCGCTTGAGTGCACTCAAAAAATCCGAAGACGGCAACGAAATTATTGTTCGTGTTTACGAAGCCCACGGTGGACGCGGCACGGCCAAGTTCGAGACGCGATTTGATGTCAGCCGCGCCATCATCACCAACCTGCTCGAGGTTCAAAACGGGACGCTCGAGATTACAGACGGCACGCTCGAGTTTGGATTTGTGCCATTTGAGGTCAAGACATTTCGGCTGGGGTAACGGCA
>JAYURE010000703.1:0-9506 GCA_043756345.1 Deinococcales bacterium
GTCGTCGGCGGTCAGTCCGGTTCCCGCAAGTTTGCCTTGATCGGGAATGAATGCCTGTTCAACCGTGGTTTGCGAAACGCTCGAGGAGACGCCCACCACGAGTGGATTTTTGATCAGTGCGGCGATGACTTTCGGCGCTCGGTCGATCAGCGCAGATTGGCTCGAGCCTGCGAGGAACAGCGTCAGATCTGCGCTATCGCCTGGTCCTTGTTGCGCTCCGGCAACTTTGACGCTGACTTCGGGCCGGTCGGCGAGCAGTGCTTTGAGTTCGGTGTTGTACTCGGGGATCAGGTCGAAGCTTGCGGTTCGCGTGCCTTTTGGCGAGAGTTCTATCGTCATCAGGGCGTTGCGTGGTTCGATGCCTCCGGCGGTGAATCCGCTGGTCGTGCCGACGGTCGTGGCGATGCGTCGAACCTCTGGTTGCTGCTCGAGGAAGGCTTCAACGCGGCGCACGATTCGGTCGGTTTCATCCAGGCTGGTGCCTGGTGGCAGGGTCACACGGGTGCTCATTTCGCTCGAGTCTGTTTTGGGCGAGAAGGTGAATTGCAAATTGGCCAGCGCCAGGATGCCAGAGAACAGGAAGGCGAGCGCACCGAGCAGCACAAAGCCGTTGCGTTTGAGTGCTGTTCGCAAGGCTCGGGTGTAACCGCGTCGGAAGGCGTTCAGGCCATTGTCTGTGATCGTGTACAACCAGTTGGCGCTGGCGTTCAGCAGTCCGAACAGCACGGCCAGCAGGTAATGAATCAACATCAGCACGAGTGGGTAAAGCAGAATGCTGGCAACGATGATCCCGATGCTGGCGGCGAGCGGCAATCCAGGATTTAGTTTGTCTGCGGCAATCGAGGCTGCATCGACTGGTGCGCGAAGTTTCAGCACGATTGGTACGACTTGCGCGATCACGACGGAAATCAGGCCCACAATCCCGAGCGGTTTGCGCCACGCCTTCCAGCCCCACCTCAAACTCGAGGGTGCACTAGCGAGCGTCTGGCCAAAATCTTTCCAGGTCATCGGTACGGGGTCCGGCGAGTACGCCATGCGCACGGTCAGGAAGAACAGCGCCTCGAGCCAACTGAATAAGATTGCGCCCGCGAGTCCGAGCGAGAATTCTTTGAAGAAAGTCCCGAGGATGCCTGGAATCAGTGCGAGCGGCAGCAACACCGCGAGCAGTGAGAAGGTCGATGCGGCGACCGCACTAAAGACTTCACTCGCGCCTTTCAGGACGCTTTCGATCAGGCCGTAACCCATGTGTCTGAACCGTTCGATGTTCTCGGCGACCACGATGCTGTCGTCCACGACGATGCCCATCGCCACGATCAAGGCCAACAGAGTAATGATGTTGAAGGTGAAGCCGAAGTAGGCAAACACCAGCGGCGCGGCGGAAAGCGAGATCGGAATGGCAAGAACGACCGCAAAGGCGGTGTTCAATTTTCCGAGCGCGAGCAGGCAGACAATCGCTACGATGCCCGCGACCAGAAAGGCTTCTTTGGCAGTGTCGTACACGCTGGCGGCAATCGAAACTGAGTTGTCGGCGGCAATCTTGGCTTGGAATCCGTTCGGCAGGTTCAATGCCTTAACTGCGTCGCGCACGCCTCCGGCAACGCTGACGGTGTTCGCGCCGCTGGCCTTGCGGATCGAGAGCAGCACGACCGGCTGGCCGTTCAAACGGGCGTAACTGGTCGTGGCACTCGAGGTGTCACGGACAACGCCGAGGTCCACAATTCGTGTGCCTTGCGCCGGATCGACCAGTGTTTGTTCAATCGCTTTCAAACTGGTCGGCACGTTGCGCGTGGCGAACGAAATGTTGCTGCCGTTCGCGGTGATGTCACCGGCAGGCAGGTCGAGCGCATTGGCCCGAAGCGCGTTGGTGACTCGAGCCGGAGAAAGGTTGTAACTCGCCAGTTTGCTCGGATCGAGCAGCACTTGAATCTCTCGAGCGGGCGCACCGGAAATGCTGACATCGGCCACACCGTTGACGCGCTCTATCGCATTGCGCAGTTTGGAATCGGCGTACTTGAAGACATCGCGCAGTGCAAAACCATTGCCCGAAAGTGCGACACGAATGATTGGCTGATCATTCGGATTGAATTTTTGAACCGTCGGCGAATCCGCTCCGGCTGGAAGTTGCCCACGGATCGCCGCCATCTTTTGCGAAACATCGTTGGCGGCATTGACGATGTTCACACCGTTGCCGAACGTGACGGCCACCTGCGAGACGCCGCTCGAGGAACCCGCGTTGATGTCGGCCACGCCCGCAATTGTGGACACGGCATCTTCAACTTTGCGTGTCACCTGCTTATCCAAATCTTCCGGTGTCGCACCGGGATACGTCGTGATGATGCTGACCACCGGCACGGTGAAATTCGGCAGGACATCGACACCCAAACCAAGGCTCGAGATCAGTCCAAAAATCACGACCGCCACGAACGCACCGATGCTCAGCACGTACCTCGAGACGCTGAATTTGATTGCGGGATTTTCGATGATCCGTTCGGCTTCGGTCAGGATCGGTTTGGCTTTGGGCAGCACGACTTCACTGCCGCGCACAACTCGAGGAAGGTTAGGTGGGTCATTTTCATTCATGGGCTACCTCCGTGAGGTGCTGAGCAGTGGAAAGTGGAAAGTGGAAAGTGGAAAGTGGAAAGTGGAAAACCAAGCTCGAGGCTCGAGCTTTTGAATTTAGATTTTTCTTTTCACTTTGAACTTTCCACTTTTAACTTGCTGTTACTTCGTTGCGACAATGTTGACTGTCTCCCCCGGCTGCAAACTTCCGGGAACTGGGAAGATGAATGTCTCGCCATTCTCGAGACCGGAGAGTGCGACTTTGCCTTGCGATTCGGCGAGGATGTTGACGTTGCGTTGTTTGGCAATGCCGTCTTTGACGACGTACAAGTACGGTTGGCCGCTGTTCGTGGAAAGTGCTCCAGTCGGAACAATCGTGCCGGTGGCGAGTTTCAAATTGTACGAGACTTGCACGGTGCCGCCCGCCGTCAGGCTCGAGGTGTCTTGGCAACCAACAGGTTTTCCAGGAACACGACATGGCGAAATGAACCGTGCGTACAAGTCAACGAGGCGGTTCGTGCCTGCAACTTGGGTGCTGCGAACGATGCGGCCCTCGAGTCGTTTTGCTCCGGCCCGAATGTTGATGCCCGCGCCGCTTTGCAGGTTGTTCGCGTCTTGCGATGGCACGCGAAATTTGGCGCGAAGGCTCGAGGTGTCCACGAGGCGGAACACTTTGCTGCCGGTGTTCACAAATTCGCCAACTTCGGTGTTCAGTTCGGCGACCTCTCCGGCGAATGGTGCGCGAATTCTGGTTTGGTTCAGGCTGCGTTGCGTTTGCGCGATGCGGTTGCTGGCCTGTTCAACCGCGACTTGCAACAGCGCGATGCTCTCGCCGCCGGATCGTTCTGATTGCGCGAGGCTCGCCTGAGCCTGTTTGAAATTTGCCTGCGCCTGTGCGAGTCCGGCTTTGGCGTTGTCTAAATCGGTTTGCGATGTGCCACCGATATCATAGAGCGATTTGGCGCTGTTGAAGGTGCTTTGCGCTTTTGAAAGTGATGACCGTGCACTCTCGAGCGAGGATTGATTCGTCCCGAGCGTTTCGGGTGTTTTGCGTCGTCCACTCTCGAGGTTAATCTGCGCGGTTTTCAGGGCCAGTTGCGAATCGGTCAGTTGTTGACGCAGGCTCAGGTCGTCGAGTTGCAAAATGATTGCGTCCGTTGGGACTCGAGCGCCCTCGCGGAAGAAAACGTTGGTCACTTGTCCGCTGGCTTGCGCGGCGATGCTGCTGTCGATGCTGGCCTCAAGTGTGCCGCTCGAGGATCGACTGGTTTTGAGTGCGCCGCTGGTGGCTTTGACGGTGCGAACCGATGTTTTGGTTTCGCCTATTACGGTTTCGGTGGCTTTACCCTCGGCGGCTTTACCCTGCGTGTTTGGTCGATTGCAGGCGGTGAGGACCGCACCGAGTAAAATGCTCAGTGCAACTCCGGTTAGAAGGCTCGAGTTGTGTTTTCGTTTGACCCCTATTTGCATTACTGACCTCCGACGAGTCCTGCGACATCAACGCCGCTCGAGATGGAAAGGCTGGTCAGCGCACGAAGATAATTGTTGTTCGCTTGTGCCGCCGCGAACCTTGAGCGCAATGTGCCGACTTCTGATTGTTGCAATTGAAAGCGCGAGATCGTGCCAGATTTGAATTTCGCTTGATCCTGGTTCAGACCGTCCTCGCTGTTGGCGAGATCAACTTTGGCGATGCGAACTCGCTCGAGCGAGTTGAGCACGCTGCGATGCGCGTCACGCAGTCCGGTCACGGCGTTTGATTTTGCGGTGCTCAGGTTGCGTTTGGCATTCTCGAGGTTGGTTTTCGCATCGCGCAGTGTGGCGGGTGGCGTGTAATCGTTGTCGGCCAGTTGCACGTTCAGTTCCGAAAGCGTGACGTTTTGCGCAACTTGCAGCACGCTGGGCAGGCGCTTCTCGAGGTTGGCTTCGAGGCTGGTGACGTTGATGGCGCGTTCTTTAAATGCGGGTGGTGCGCCGACGGTGATGTTGCCCGCCGAAGTCGATCCCAGAATCACCTCGAGCCGGTTGGAAAGAATCGGCAGTTGCGCTTTGGCATCGGCCAGACTTTGCTTGCTGCCCGAGAGCGTACTTTCGGCCTTGCTGACATCGAGTTGCGTGCCGTTTTTGGCGGCCAGTTTCGCTTTGGCAATCTCGAGGCTGCGCGAATCGAGCGCCAGTTGCGCCTCGAGCAGTTTGATGTTTTCTTGCGCTTCGTACAGGCTCAAGTACGTGCTGGCAACGTTCTGTGCGACCTCGAGTTTTTTGAGGTTGTATTGCGCGGTATTCAATTCGGCACTGTTGCGTGCTTGCGTCAATTGCAAAACCAGTGTGCTCGGGTCGGATTCTTTGGCTTTCAGATCGGCCTGCGCATTCTCGAGGTTCGCCTTGGACGTGGCGATGTCTGGTCCCTTGTCGAGCGCATTTTTGATCGCGGCATCAAAGCCGAGCAATGCGTTTTGTGCGAGCGATCCGCTCAAGGAAAGTGCGAGTGCGAGGCCGAAGGCAGCGAATGGTCGGGCGGCGATGTGCGTCATGGGTGTTCTCCTGGGAATGATGGGCGAAGCGAATTGTCGAAACTCGAGATTGGTTTTAACTTTGCACTTTCCACTTTCCACTTTTTACTTTTTACTTGGTTCTTTTCTCTAGTTCTTTTCACTTGGTTCTTTTCCGAGTGCGACTTGCAATTTCATGCCGCTAATCTGCGTTGTCGCCACCGCATTCTCGAGGTCACGTTCGGCTTGCTTGGCGGTTTGTTCGCCGCTTTGCACATCCAAGGCGGTGATCGTGCCAGCGGTTTGTTTGGCCTTGTTGGTTTCCAAACTCGAGCGTGCCGATTGCAGTCCCAGCTTGGCGATTGATAAACGTTGGGTGGCGATGAAGGCCTCGTTGTACTTTTGGCGCACGTCCAATTCCGCGCCGCGTTTGGCACTCTCGAGTGTTTTGCGTGCCGTCTCGAGGTTGATCTGCGCACTGTTGACTTGCGCATCCTGTGATGGTGCCAGAATCGGAATGCTGACGTTGACCGAGAAAGTCAGGAATGGATTGCCGTCTTTGAATTCTGGGTAGATCGGGTATGCCGTGCTGACGCTGGCGAGACCGCTTTGAATGTTCAGCCGTCCGTTGATGTTCGGGCCGTTGTTCCCCTGCTGTCCGTAACCGAGCGCAATGGTCGAGTTCGGCAACCAACGGTTGAGTTGCGCCGCCGACAAACCCTCTTCGGCCTCACGCAATCGCAGCAAGGCTTTTTGCACATCGCCACGTTTCTCGAACGATTCTTTTAAGAGCGCCTCGAGTGTGACTTTCGGCATCACGTATTCGCTCGGTGCGGTGTTCAGAACCGATTCGTTCGACGAGAGGCCAAGCGTATTGAACAAACTCAATCGTGCAAGCTCGAGCGTGTTCTTTGCGGCCATCGTGTTGATCTTGGCGTTCTCGAGCGCCTGTTGGCTGCCGAGCAATTGTTCGCGTGTGATCTGGTTATTCGCCTGTTGTTGGTTGGCAACTTTCAATCGCGCTTCGTTCAGGGCTTCGTTGCTTTTGGCAAGCTCGAGGTCGGTCGCGGCGATGCGGGCCGTGAAGTATTGGTTGGTCGCGTTGACTGCCAAATTTTTGCGGGCATCACTGCGATCAAAGGCGGCGCGTTGCAAGGCCAGTTCGGAACTGCGTGCCTGCACTTGCGCGTTCGACCACGGCAGCACATTGATCGAAGCGTCCGCTGTGACATTCGCGTTGTTGGTCGCCGTTCCCGCTGGGATCACCTTGCCATCTGGTCCGGTCGCATCGTTGATTTGGCGCGAACCGCTGTAAGAACCACCGGCATTGACGCTGAGGTTGCTGGCGGCCCGTGCATTCTCGAGGGCGCGTTCGTTGGCGGCGTAGGTCAGGTCAGCAATCTGCCAATCTGGACTTTGCGGCAAGCGCTCGAGGGCGGCGGCGAGCGTCAATGCACCAGTTTCTTGGGCGAATGCCACCGACAGGCCAAGGCTGGCGAGTACGGCGATGCTCAGGCGGTATCGGCTCGAGTTTCCAGTTTGTCGTGCAGGTGTTCGTGGTGGTGCGGTCACATTCGTTCCTCCTGGATCGATTTCTGATTGGTTCAATTTCTTTCGGTGCTGCTGTGCTTCCCGGTGTTGATTCTGCGTGGCGTGTGCGCCGGTCGCTTGAAGCGAATGTGTAGATCGCGTGAATGATCCGCTGTGAATTATTCGGGTTCGATCCCTTGCCAGAACGCATCGATCACTTCGCTCACCAAATGTGACGGGTCGATCACGGCCCTCGAGAACATCACCTCGAGTTGCACGCGGTGCATCAAGGCTCCGAGCAGCATCAGCGCAGCCATTTCTGGGTTGATGGATCGCATCCGTCCGAGTTTGATTTCGGCGGCGAACAATCGCGTCAGGGTATCCATCGCCAAGTTCATCGGTGAGTCCGTGCCGTTCGGGTGGTTCATTGGCGCATTGCCGCGTGAAATGACCATGAAGATGCGCGGCATGACTTCACGGGCCGCGTTAAAAATTTCCAAACTGAGTTCGATCAGGTTCTCGCGCAGGTCGCCCTGACCGATCAGGCTTTCGGCCTTCTCGAACCACATTTCGCCATCTGGCAGGCCGACGGCGGCAATGAACAATTCGTCTTTGGTATGGAAGCGTTTGAAGATCGTGCCTTCGGAGACTCCGGCTCGCCGGGCGATTTCGCTGCTGGGCGCTGCGAATCCAAGCTCGAGAAAGACTTCGCGGGCCGCCTCGATGATTTGGTGATCGGTGATGGTTGCGGTTCGCGGCATGAAGATAAGTGTACGCTCACTTATCAACCGGCTTGTGGTCGAAGTTCACAGTCTATGAGAATGTGAGGAGGCTCGAGCCGGAGGACAACCGCAAAGTCGTTGTCTCGAGAAATCCGAGTCCAATTTGATGTTCTGACGAGGGCGTTGGATGCTTCTTGACCCTGAAACCAGCACCTGTCGGGCTTCTTGCTCACAAGACGGCACCTGGCGGGCCGTTCGCGCTTGGGTCGCAACGCCCCTACGAAAACAAATGAAATGTAGGGGCGAAGCATGCTTCGCCCGACGAAGCGAGGATCAATTCAAGCCCATTTTCAGACCAATCCTGACTTTGCGGTTGCCCTGCTCGAGCTTCTTTTGGTCAGGTATTCTTTCGCATGGACTTCATCATCACCATTCAACGCGCCATGCCGGGACTCGAATCGTTTTTCTTGCTGGTGACGTACTTCGGTTCGGACATTGCCTTCATCGTGTTACTGAGTTTGTACTACTCACTTTCCGGCGGTGCTGGCGGTAGAGCCCTTGGCATCGCGTTTGGCTTGTCGTTCGTGACGAACACGTTCTTGAAAGAATTCTTGAACTTGCCCCGCCCGTACTTTCTGGACTCGAGCGTGGCGAGTGCTGCCGCGCAAGCCACCGGAACCGGTCCCGGCCTCCCCAGCGGCCACGCCCAAATGAGTGCGACCTTCTGGTTCGCTCGAGCCGCACGGTTTGGCTTTGCATGGTTGTGGATTGCAGCAGTTTTGGTCGTAGTGCTGGTTAGCTTCTCGAGGTTGTACTTGGGCGTTCACTTCCCACAGGACGTGATGGTTGGCTTGGTGCTTGGGTTGTACTTTGCGGCGCTCGCGGATGGCTTGGAACGAATTGATATCCCTCGAGTTGTGCCGTTCGTCCTTGGCGCAGTGCTGTTGATCGCCTGTTTCTTCGTCAGCAAAGAACTCGCCCAGGCATTCGGTGTATTGACCGGATTCGCCTTCGCCCGAGATCAATTCAGTGTTCCTCGAGCTTGGCCTGCCCGGATTGTATTGGCATTGCTCGGATTGCTCGTCACGGTGCTTTTGTACCTCGGCTCGGGGTTGATCCCTCGAGATTTCCGGCAAATTCCAGTGGTGGCGTTCGTGCGTTACCTCGCGCTCGTTTTGATCGCCGTGAGGGTCTGGCCGGTGGTGATGGAACGCTTTTCTGGATCTCGAGCATGACGTTACAAGAACGCGGTCGAATGTTGATTCACGAGTTCGGTCTCGGCATCGATCCAGCCTCTCGAGCCTTGGATTTGTCCAGCGAAGTCGGCGAGCTTTGCAAAGAAATCCTGAAATCCACCCAGTACGGAACTCAAGATTTTCAAACCTCACCAGACCTCGAGATGGAATTGGGCGATGCGTTCTTTTCGCTGCTGACACTTGCCTCGAGCGTGGGCATGGATTTGGAATTGGCCCTCGAGCAAGTCTTGGTGAAAATGCGAATGCGGCTCGAGCGAACCGGTCAACTTGGATCAAGTTCGTGATCTGAAGCCACAATTGCCTGTCTCGAGCGGTACTTTTTCCTGTGTTCCAGGGTGTTACGCTTTTTCCATGCCAAATACAGATGTGATCATCATCGGGGCCGGACCTGTCGGACTTTTCGCCGCGTTTTACACCGGAATGAGAGATTTAACGATGCGTCTGATCGACCCGTTGCCGGAAGCGGGCGGACAACTGACGGCGTTGTACCCCGAAAAGTACATTTACGATGTCGCGGGCTACCCGCAGATTCGCGCCAAAGAATTGGTGCTGGCGCAAATCAAGCAACTCGAGCCGTTCCATCCGGTCTACACGCTCGAGGAGCGGGCCGAAAAGCTCGAACGCACCGAATCGGGTTGGCGAGTCGTGACGGATAAAAACACGTACGAAACCAAAGCCATCATCGTGGCCGGAGGCGTCGGAGCCTTCGAGCCGCGCAGACTGGTCGCCCCCGGCGTGCCCGAACTCGAAGGCAAAGGCATTTCGTATGCCGTCAAAAAACTCGAGTATTACCGGGGCAAGAAAGTCCTGATCATCGGCGGCGGTGACAGTGCGGTCGATTGGGTGCTGATGCTCAAGGATGTCGCCGCGAAAGTCACCCTGATTCACCGACGCGACAGCTTCCGCGCCCACGCAGCCACGACCAACCAGATGATCGCTGCCGCCGATGC
>JAYURE010000704.1:0-9502 GCA_043756345.1 Deinococcales bacterium
GCGGGCTGGGCGATTGGGCGTCCGTTGAACGATCTGATCGGCAATGAGATCGATTTCAACGCCCATGCAGGACTCGAGATGCTGCAACGTGGTGATACCTGGCAAGGAGAGCTTTGGCATCACACGCCAGCAAAACGGCGTTTTCGAGCCGAGTTCAGCGTGAGATCCATCGAGAGCGACAACCGCCGTTCGCCTTCCGAGGCGTTGACCTCAAGCTCCGGCAATAACCCCGAGCAATTGGTTTTGATCGTTCGAGATATCAGTGAGATTCATGCCGAACGAATCCGACAAAACATTTTGATCACCACCATGCAAGCCCTGGCCGAATCGCAACAAGCCAACACCGCCCGACAAGCCACACTCAAAAGCCTGCTCGGGATCGGTCAGGTCGATGCGGTAATCTTCAACGACCGCGCCGAAAACGAAGCCTTTCGCCTGGTCGAAGCACAAGGTCTTGATGCACGAACCATAGCACTCGGGCAAGAAGTTCACCTGACCAACACCGAAATCGAAAGCCTCGAGCTTGGTCAAACCATTCATTACGACCTGAGCGATGCCACCTCAGGACCATTCACGCAACACCTGTCCAACGTTGGATTCACCCACTTGGTCGCCGTTGGTAAACGTTCATCGGGACGGGTGATCGGTTCACTGGTGCTGCTCTACCGTGGCCTACCAGAACTGGACCTCCGACCCATCCTGCCAAGCATTGGCGCGGCCCTCGGAGCACAACTTTCACGCATCGCAGCGCTCGAGGTGGCCGACCATCGTGCCCATGCCTTTCAAAAACTTGCGGAATTATCGGCGGCACTTGAAGCCATCGAGGACCCGGGTGCTCTCGCCCAACGTGCCCTTGAAACGCTGCTCGAACTGACCGGACTCGAGGCTGGCTTTTGGGTCAAAATTGGCCAAGGTCGCGTCTGGTTGGCCGAACAACGCGGGCAATTCCCGGAAGGTTTCTTCGAGCGTTATCACGGCAGCACCGTCAGTGAATACGATGGCGAAACCGTCGGCGAAATCTTGATCAAGCAGGGAAATTACTCGCAACTCGACGTGCAAACCGTGGCAGCACTCAGCAATGTGGCCTTATTGGGCGTCCGCAGCATCTGCTTTGGGGCGGTCAAACTTGATGGCATCCTGATCGGGTACGTCGCAGCCGTCAGCTTTAGCGCACCACACGACGTTCCGAGCGGCACGCCCGAAGTGGTGAGCTTCATTGCCAAACGCATTGCTCGAGCCCTGGAACGCACGCACTCCAACAAAAAAGTCCGTTCCGCACGCATTGAGGCTGAAAATCGAGCCCAAGCCTTCAACCGACTCGCCACGCTTTCCGCCGAACTCGAAACCCTGACCGATGCGCGAACCATCGCCAAACGCGGCCTCGAGACACTGCTCGAACTGACCGAATTGGATGGGGCCGTTTACTACGAATACAGCAACAACACGATCCGCACCGTCGAACTCTGCGGCACCTACCCATCAGGGATCGTCACACCAGAGGTGGTGGTCAGCAGCACCGGCCTGATCAGTCAACTTTTAAAACGCAAGCAACCGATGCTGGTCGAAGATTATCAACAATTCCCTAACGCCACCCCGAGGATTCTGGAACATCAAGTCAGAACCTTGATTTTCGCCCCGGTCATGCTCGAGGATCACGTTCACGGCTTTGTCAGCGCCTCGAGTTTCGGTGAGATCAAACCCACGCCGGATGGCACACTTGAGTTCGTCTCATTTTTGTGCGCCAGAATTGCCAGAGCCCTCGAACGCGCCGATCAAATCCAAGAGATTTACGCCACCCGAGCCGCCACGTTCCAAACCCTCGGATTGGCACTCGAGGCTCGAGACTTTGAAACCAAAGGCCACACGGATCGTGTGGTCAGGCATTCTCTCGCGCTCGGACGGGCATTCAAATTAAACGATGATGCCCTGCAATCGCTCGAGTGGGGCGCGTACCTGCACGACATTGGCAAGATCGCCATTCTCGACGCCATCCTGCTCAAACCCGGCCCGCTCACACCCGAGGAATGGACCGCGATACGAGAGCACCCACAAATTGGTTATGACATCCTCGAAGAACTGCACTTCTTGCCGCTCGAGACTTTGCAGATTGTGCGCTCGCACCAAGAGCGAATGAACGGAAGCGGCTACCCGGATGGACTAATTGGCGCTGAGATCCCGTTTCTTGCCCGTCTGTTTGCGGTGGTCGATGTCTTTGACGCCCTGATCAGTCAACGGCCTTACAAGCAAGCCTGGACGCTCGAGGCGACCCTGGCAGAGTTACGAGCACAATCGGGCGTGACCCTGGATGCCGAAATCGTCAATGTCATGATCGGCATGCTCGAGCAAAACCCAAATTGGTGAGGTTTAGAGCTTAGCGAGCGTCACACCGGTTTGACCCTGGTACTTGCCCTTGCGATCCGCATAAGTGACCTCGGGGCGTTCACCCTCGAAAAACAAAAGTTGCACGCAACCTTCGTTCGCATACATTTTTGCAGGCAGCGGAGTCGTATTCGAGAACTCGAGCGTGACATGCCCCTCCCAACCCGGCTCGAGCGGCGTGACATTCGCAACGATGCCCACACGCGCATAGGTGCTCTTGCCCAACGCGATCACCATGACGTTATCCGGAATTCGCATGTACTCGACGCTGCGGGCCAGCACGAACGAATTCGGCGGAATGATCACCTCATCGCCCTCAAAATCGATGAACGCCCGAGGATCAAAATTCTTCGGATCGACCACCGTATTGAACGCATTCACAAAAATCTTCCACTCCGGAGCCGCCCGCAAATCGTACCCGAAGCTCGAGACACCATAACTGATCACGCCAGCGCCACCCGCCTCGCGCACTTGACGGTCAGCGAACGGTTCGATCATGCCCTCTAAAGCGCGGGCGCGAATCCAATGATCAGGTTTGATGCTCATGCGGCAAGGATAACCCAGGCTCGAGGTGGATCGAAAGCCTGGGTGGAATCGAAAGCCTGGGTGGAATGGAGGTGAGGGCGAACATGGAGTTCGCCCCTACGGTTGATCGGTTAGAACTGGGCGAGCACGGCTTTGAGACGCTCGAGTTGCAAACCGAAATCTTCGACGCGACGTTTTTCTTCCTCGATCACCTCAACAGGCGCTCGAGCCACAAATCCTTCGTTTGAGAGCTTGCCTTGAGCCTGCGAGATTTGCTTCTCGAACTCGACGGCACGTTTCTTGGCCTTCTCGACCCAATCACTTTCATCGACCAGGCCTTCGAAACCGACACGAACCTCGAGTCCAGGGGTGATGTCCGCAATCGTTTTGCCAGAAATTTCTCCAAGTTCGGCTCGGGCGAGCGCGGTAAACGTCTCGAGGTTTGATTGCACCGCCTCGAGCCCATCGCCATTGATGCTGACCGTCACGGGTTGCGCCGGCGAAAGGTTCAACTCGGCCCGCAACGAACGCACACTCGAGATGGCAGATTTCACGAATCCGAATTCGCGCATCGCCTCGTCGTCGGACCAGGTTTCGGCAACCGGCCAAGTTTCAATCGAAAGCTGCGGCGCGTCCGGGTTCAACGTGGCATAAATTTCACTCGTGATGAACGGCATGAACGGATGAAGCATTTTCAAGATGCACTCGAGCACGTGCTTGAGCGTGATCTTCGTCGCCGTGTTGCCCTCACGCATCGCAGGCTTGGCGGCCTCGAGATACCAGTCACAGAATTCATCCCAGGTGAACGAGTAGACCGTGCGAATCGCGGCGGCCAGATCGAACTCGTCGAGTTGCTTGGAAACCGTGCGAATCGTTTCAAACAACCTACCCGTGATCCACCGGTCCGCCAATGTCTGTTCGGCCGAACCCACCTGATCGCTCGAGATGTTCATCATCACGTACTTCGAGGCGTTATAGATTTTGTTGGCAAAATTCCGACCCTGTTCGTAACGGCGCTCGTCGTGCTTGATGTCCTGGCCACCGGTCGCCAAGTACGCCCAGGCGAACCGGCAGGCGTCCGCGCCGTACTTGTCGATTAGCACCAACGGGTCGATGCCGTTGTTCTTGGATTTCGACATCTTCGCGCCCTTGGCATCCAAGTACAGGCCGTGCAAGACAATCGTGTGAAACGGAGCCTTCCCCGTGAACTCGAGGCCGGACATCTGCATTCGTGCCACCCAGAAGAACAGAATGTCGTACCCCGTGACCATGACATCGTTCGGGTAGAACTTGCGGAAATCCGCCGTGTCGTCCGGCCAGCCGAGCGTCGAAAATGGCCAGAGTGCGCTCGAGAACCAGGTGTCAAAAACATCCGAATCTCGGGTCAAATTCAAGTGCGCGTAACGTGGGTCTTTGTCGCAATCCAAATCCGGGTTTGAGAGTTCCGGCACGTACAACTTGCCGTCCTCGTCGTACCAGGCGGGCAGTTGATGGCCCCACCAGAGTTGACGACCAATCGCCCATTCCCGGATGTTCTCGAGCCAATCCCGGTTGACCTTCAACCAACGTTCCGGCACGAGTTTCATCTCACCAGCATCCAGGCTTTCGAGCACCTTGCGGGCCGGTTCCTGCATGTTGCACCACCACTGCGTCATGACCATCGGTTCAATCGGTTCCTTGGTGCGTTCGGACACGCCGAGGCTGATCTTGTAATCTGCAACTTCACGCAACGCGCCGGATTCCTCGAGCGATTTGGTGACGCGCTTGCGGGCCTCGAAACGGTCCAAACCACGGAATTCCTCGGGCACGAGATCGCCGGTCATCTTCGCGCTCTTATCCAGAATCGAGGGTTTCTCGAGGTTGTGGCGCTTGCCAATCTCGAAATCCGTCGGGTCGTGCGCGGGCGTGACCTTCAGGGTTCCGGTGCCGAAATCCTTTTCGACAGCCTCGTCCAAAATGATCGGCACGGCGCGGTTGGTTAACGGAATCACGACCCTCTTGCCGTTCAAGCTCGAGGCGCGATCATCGTCCGGGTGAATCGCCACGGCCATGTCCGCGAAGATTGTTTCGGGCCGCACGGTCGCCACTTGAACCTCGGCCAATCCATCAATCGGACCATCCTCGAATTGATACGCAATCGTGTACATTTTGCCCTGACGGTCCTCGCGGTCCACCTCGAGATCCGAGAGTACCGTCTGCGCCACCGGGTCCCAATTGACAATCCGTTCACCACGGTACGCGAGGCCCTTGTGAAAATACTCCACGAACGTGCGCCGCACCGCCCGAGACAAACCGGCATCCATCGTGAAACGCTCCCGGGACCAATCCGCACTGACACCCAATCGCGTCAGTTGCGCAAGAATCGTGCCGCCATTGCGTTCCTTGAATTCCCAAACCCGCTCGAGGAACTTCTCGCGCCCCAAGTCATGCCGGGATTTACCCTCGAGCGCCAATTCTTTTTCCACCAACACCTGCGTGCTGATGCCCGCGTGATCGGTTCCCGGCAAGTACAACGCCTCGAAGCCAGCCAAGCGTTTGTAGCGCGTGATCGTGTCGATGATCGTGTTGTCCAAAGCGTGACCCAAATGCAGATTGCCCGTGACATTCGGCGGCGGAATCATCACGGTGAAGGCGGGCTTGCTCGAGTGCGCATCGGCAATGAACGGGGTTTTGTGCCAGCGTTCGGCCCAGGATGGTTCGACGGTTGCGGGATCGTAGGATTTGGCGAGTTCATTCATTTCAATTGCTCCTCGAGAATTTCAATTTCTTCTTCTGTTGCGGACCGGTAGTGCAATGAACACTGAATATGAAGTTCCAAAGCGAACTCATCCGTTAACGAACAAATGACGCTGTCTCCACAATTTTCACGCCACAGGGAAGGCACATCCCCAATTACGGTTACAGGCGTAGAACCGAGCCACTCAGGTAACTCGGGAAACTGAACTTTAAGATTTGAGATTTTCTGTGCAAAACGTTCGCGTTGCCCATTTGAGATTTTCTGTGCAAAACGTTCGCGTTGCCCAATCGAAAGCTCCGCAGGAGCATCAAAAACCTGACGGTAATGTGATCCCAAAATAACTTGCTGGATTTCTTGAACGAAAGAAACAATTTCAAAATTTTTCGACGACGTGTTTGAAAATGCGTGCCAATTTGATCCCGCAGTTTTTACAAAACTGGCAACACAATAAAAGTACCAACCTGGAAATTGTTCCTGTTGTTGTCCTGGCTTTTCACCTGGACGATTCCGAAGCCAGTAAACAAATGGCATTAAATCCCATGATCCATCAAAAACCCGAACCGTCTGTTCATCTAAATCAGAAGTTACAGGTTCGGTTTCAACCACGCGCCTCAAGTCATAATCCCACTCTCGAAAAATGACACGATTCATCTTTGAGTCACCTTCTCGAGCATCGCGTCCAATCCCCAATCCAAGCTCGCATCCTCGAGTTTCACAGGTTGGTTCCAAAGTACGGTTTCAAAAGATCGTCATTCGTTAATAGGGTCGCCCGTTCCACCATCGCTTGCGCCACCAACATTCGATCAAACGGATCACGGTGATGAAACGGCAACCCCTTCAAAACATCGGTGTGGCTCGCCTCAACGCGCAATATCTGAACGGCTCGGGCCTCCAAATGTGTTTGCAAATCCGCGAAGGACAAACCCAACGGCGGTTGGAGTTTGCCAATGCTGATCTTGATTGCCATTTCAAAAAAACTGGCCGTGCTTACCAGAACCGTATTCGAGGCATCCTCTATCGCTTCTCGGTCCGTGTTGGAAAGCGATGGGTTGTTCTCGAGGCTCCAGATCAGGATGTGCGTGTCGAGCAAATACTTCATTCCATGTACTCCCGCATGTCCTCAAGTGGCGCGTCAAAGTCCTCACTCATCTTCCATCCGGGCAGGCTGCCGACCATGTTTCGTTTGGCTTTGACCTCTGGCACGGCGGTAAAGGTACGACCCTCGAGTTCAACTTTGACTTCTTCGCCACGTTCGAGCGCCTCGAGTAAGGTTTTGAGTTGGCCTTCGGCGTGTTCAATGATGAGTGTCATGGTATTCCTCCATTCGGAAATGATAGTCCTTTGAGCATCGCGTCCAAGCCCCAATCCAACTTCACATCCTCGAGTTTCACAAACCGTTGCTGGTACACCATGCCCATGTCATCTTCGCCCGCCGTGACTGTGTGATCCCAAGAGTCAGGCGTTTCGCTTGGAGCCTCGAACCAGTAAAAGTACCAGTGTTGATTCGGGTTTTTTGGTCCGGGCCAGTATTTGTCGATTGATCCCAGAAAGACTGGATTGCTGAGGTTCAATCCGGCCTCCTCGAGCGTTTCACGGATGGCGGCCTCGGCTGGGGTTTCGCCCTCGTCGATGCCGCCCGCAACAACTTGAATCCCAGCTTGCAATCCAGGATCGTCATGCTCAAAGACCAGCAATTCACGCCTGCCTCGCGTGATGTAACAAACAACCCGTTGTCGAATCTCAGTCATAAATCTCCACAGTTTTCAAAAATAAAAACGCCCCGTCCGAAATTGCGGACGAGACATGAAATCCCGCGATACCACCGCTGTTCCCTCGAGTGTGCTCGAGGACGCTCAACACGCTGTGACGGGCGTTCCCGGATGGGTCTACTCGCGGTTGGGCGAAGCATGCTTCGCCCCTACACTTTCTGCCATCTGCTCGCGGGTGACGTTCGCCGGTTCGCTTTCCCAGAACGCTTTTCAGCCTCGAGCGTTCCTCTCTTTGGGTGCGCGGTCGGGTACTCTTCCCGGTCGTTGCGGATCAATCATAACCGATCTTGCTTGCCTTGCCGAGTTTCAGCGCAGTTTCTCGAGCGTGACGCGCATTTCGACTTCAGCCGTGCAGGTCATGCCGGGTTCTGGTGGCTTTGGAAAATCCATGCCGAGCACTTTCAGGCGGTACTTGCCGACGGTTTGCTCGAGCCGTTTTCCATCGCCGTAAATCAAGACGAATTTCGTGGTTTTACCCGCTTTGACTTGCGTGAACTCGAGGTCGAGCGAGCCCATGCGAACGCAATCGATTTTGCTGGTGGGATCGGTGATGCTGGGGCAAAGGCTGCTTTGCCCTCGCTTCCAGTTGATTGTGCTGCCCTCGAGTGTCAGCGTGTCCCGTTCGGATGCGTTTACGATTTGTCCCACTTTGAGCGTAAAGGTTTGTGGTGGCGTCATGGCGAAGGCGCTCGAGAGAATCAATGCCAGCAGTGCGAATCCGCGTTTCATGGTGTACCTCCGGGGAAAGTGATTGACTCGAGTATCCCACAGGTTTTTGAGAACTTCCGGTGCTAACATTGAAGCATGACTGCATTGGCCACCCAGAAAATTTCGGTGGAGGAGTACTTTGAACTCGAGAAACGTTCAGAGGTTCGGCATGAGTACGTCGATGGTACGCTGATTGAAATGCCAGGTGGAACGCGAAATCATGGAATCATCGTCAAGAATTTGGTCAAAACACTTGATGATGTGGCCATCGAGCATGGCTGTGAATTGCAGCCGCTTGAGGTGAAGTTACGAACCCAGAACACCCGTTACCGTTACCCGGACATCGTGATTTCTTGCAGTCCTGGTTCAGAATCGTATTTTCTCGAGAATCCTTGTTTTATCGCTGAAGTCACGTCCGAAAGCACCGCCGAGGTGGACAATGGTAAAAAGCTCGAGGAGTATTTGAGCCTGCCGTCACTCGAGCGCTACGCGATCATCTCGCAAACTTCGCGGTTTGTGGTGGTGTTCCGCCGCGAGAATGGCCTGCGAACCTTTGAGACGTTTGATGGTTCGGGCGAGTTTGAAATCCCGTGTCTCGGCGTGAGTTTATCGCTCGATCAAATCTACGCCAACCTCGAGATCTGATCAGGGTTTCAATTTACGGCTTCAAATCTTCTGGCCCGAACGCTCCGGGCAGCAATTCGCGCACGGTGAAGGCTCGAGTTTCGCCTTTGTGGTTGCTCATGACCACGCTGGCGTCTGGCCCGAATTCGTAGAGCACTTGACGGCAGGCTCCGCATGGGCTCGAGGGTGGGCTGGCTTCGGTGTAAACGTGTATGTGCGTGAAGCGTCTGGCCCCAGCGGTGTTCATGGCTTGAATCGCGGATTGTTCGGCGCAACGGCCCAGGCCGTAACTGGCGTTTTCGACGTTGACGCCGGTGAAGATTTGCCCATCGTCGGTCAGGAGTGCCGCACCGACTTGAAACCTCGAGTATGGCGCGTAGGCGTTCTTGAAGGCGTTTCGTGCGGCCTCGGGCAGTTGACCTGGAGTGTTTTGCATGGCCTTAGTTTACGAGAGGTTTGGCGTTGTCGTTGTGCGTCTCGGCCTCGGGCATGGGTTCGCCATTGCTGTTGGTTCTGGAGCTTTTGTGGGCGCGAATGCGAATGACTTTGCGTTGATCGGCGGCATCGACCCGGAAAGTCCAGCCTGCAAAAACAGTTTCGGCCCCAATTTTGGGTATTTCACCAAATTGCTGCGTGATGAATCCGGCCAGCGTGTTGAATTCGCTTTCGTCTTCGGGATCGAGTTCGATGTTTAAGGCCTCTTCGACCTCGTTGACTTTCAGGCTGCCATCCAAGAGGTACGCGCCGCCATCCAAGCGTT
>JAYURE010000705.1:0-3359 GCA_043756345.1 Deinococcales bacterium
ACGGGGGGGTCGCACACCACGGGCACGACGACTTGCCTGCGCTTGACCCCCGCCGCTGAAGCGGCTACCCCCTACCTCACGGCAGGGGGTGACTTTTTGAGCCAAGCTAAACACGTTCGATTTCCTTGGTGCCGTACAAGCCGTAAGGCTTGATCAGCAAGACCAATATCAGCATCACGAACGGAGCGATTTCACTGGTGCCACCACCGGGAACGTACTGGTCCAGCAGGCCGCTTGAGAGTTGCTCGAGCAATCCGACGATGATGCCGCCGACGATTGCGCCTTCGATGCTGTCCAGCCCACCTAAGATCACGGCTGGCAAAACTTTGATGCCAATCGCGTCGAGTGCAGTGACGTTCAGGCCGCTGATCGCGCCGACGGTGAAGCCTGCTGCTGCGGTGGTCATGGCTGCTGCGGCCCAGGCGATGGCGAAGACTTTTTCGACACTGACGCCAACGGATTGGCTGGCGAGTTGATCGTCTGCCACGGCTCGCATGGCGATACCGAGTGTGCTGCGCCTAAAGAAAATGGTGAAGCCAACCAGGAACAAAATGGCGATGCCCGCGCCCATCAGTTGGTTCGGTGAGATGCTGATGCTGCCGATGTTGATCGAGGTCGTGGCGAACAGTGGCGGTTCGAACGAGAAGTTGCTCGAACCGAACGGGGTCAGGTGCAGGATGCCGTCGAGCAGGCTACCGAGACCAATCGTGACCATGATCACGCTGATGATCGGTTGGCCAACCATCGGGCGCAGGAAGGTGCGTTCGATCAGCAAGCCGAGCACGAACGAGACGATCAGGCCGCAGATCGCGGCGGGAATGAACGAGAGCATCGAGGCGCTGTCGGCTCCGAACAGACCGCGAAACATTCCGTAAAAGACGTAGGTCAGGCAACCACCAATCGCAATCAAGTAGCCGTGCGCGAGGTTGATGACTCGAGACGATTTGTAGATCAGCACGAAGCCGAGCGCGGCGGTCGCGTAAACGCAACCGATGATGATGCCTTGCACAAACAGTTGCAGAAAATAATCGAGGTTCATCAGGCCACCATTTCTTTCGTTCCAGTTTTTGTGTTCGTCTCGAGCGTGTGCATGGTGACTTCTGTTTCGACCCGAGCGGTTTGTCCGTCTTGGTATTTGAACTCGGCGGTCACACGGGTTTTGGACAGGGTGGAATACAGCGCATCGACAATCGGTTTGTAGCGTTCTTGCACGAAGCCACGCCGAACCTTGCCGGTGCGGGTCAGTTCTTCATCGTCGGCATCGAGCATTTTGTAGAGGCACACGAAGCGTTTGATGCGTTGATTTTCGGGCAGTTGCGCGTTGACTTTTTCAACCTCGAGTTTGATCAGTTCACCGACTTCAGCTTTGCCCGACAGGTCCATGTAGGTCGTGTAAGCGAGGCCGCGATTTTCGGCCCAGTTGCCGACGGTGGCGACATCGATGTTGATGAACGCCGCGATGTACTCGAGGTGATCGCCGTAGATCACGGCCTCTTTGATGTAGGGCGAAAATTTCAATCGGTTCTCGAGGTATTGCGGGCTGAAGAGTTCACCGAGTTTGGTGTGCATCACGTCCGATACGCGGTCGATCACGACGAGGTGGCCTTCGGGTGTCAGGTAGCCCGCGTCACCGGAATGCAGCCAGCCGCCCTCGAGCAGTGTGGCGGTGTCTTCGGGGCGTTTGTAATAGCCTTTGCAGACCGCTTCGGATCTCGAGAGGATTTCACCGTTGTCGCTGAGTTTCAATTCCGTGCCGGGAATCGGAAGGCCGACGGTGTCGAAGCGCACGTCGCCGTCGCGGTGCACGTAGGCAATGCCGATGATCTCGGTTTGACCGTAAATCTGTTTGAGGTTGATCCCAAGCGCGTGATAGAAGCGAAAGACATCCGGCCCGAGCGCTGCGCCACCAGTGTACGCACGGCGCAAGCGCAAAAATCCGCGTCCATCTTTGATCTGTTTGAACATCAAATTCTCTGCGAGCCACGCTTTGATTTTCACACCGGTCGGCATGGGTTTGGATTGCAAACGGTAATCCGCAGCCTCGAGTCCCCAGGCCAGCATCGTCTTGTACAGCGCACGGTTGATCGGGTACGACTCTTCGATCTTGACCCAAATGTCGGATTGAATGCCTTCCCAAACCCGGGGCGGCGAGAACATTACTCGAGGGCCAATCTCGCGCAAATCCGACATCGCGGTTTCGACCTCTTCGGGGAAATTGACGACGCAACCGGTCACGAGTGCCATGCCGACCGTCATCATCTGTTCGCCAATCCAGGCGAGCGGCAGGAACGAAAGGTAATCGTCACCAAACTTGAGCGGGTCGATGCTGGAAAGTCCTTCGGCCATGGCGATGTAATTTTTGTGCATCAGCATCACGGCTTTGGGTTTGCCGGTCGTGCCGGATGTGCTCGAGAAATGGCAGACATCGTTCGGGTCGCCCATCGCCAACAATTCGCTGAACAGATTCGGGTGTTCGCGTTCAACCGTGCGGCCCTTCTCGAGCACCTGTTCAAAGGTCAGGAACCACGGGTCGCCCTGGTACGAACGCATGCCGCGAGGATCGTCGTAAATCACGAATTCGACCATCGGCAAATGCTCGCGGATCTCGAGGAGTTTATCGACTTGTTCCTGGTTTTCGGCGAAGACAATTTTCGTGTCGGTGTACTCGAGCATGTAGGTCATTTCGGATGGAACGCTCGATTGATAGATGCCGACCGAGATTCCACCGACGGCCTGCGCCCCCAATTCGGCGTAACACCATTCAGGAATATTATCGGCAATCACCGCAAGTTTGTCTTCAACCCGAAAACCAAGCGAGTGCAGTCCAAGCGCGAAATGTTTGACCCGATCAAAGTACGTGCCCCAAGTGATTTCCTGCCAGATACCGTATTCTTTGAGGCGCAACGCAATCGCGTTTGGGTGAAGTTTGGCGCGTTGCTCGAGCAATTGCGGCATCGTGAATTTTGTTGGATTCTCGAGTTTCATGCGTGCTCCCAGATGCTGTAGCTCATGCCGCCTCCGCCCCGACGTAAGCCTCGATCACTTTGGGATGCGCGGCGACTTCGGCGGGTTCGCCACTGGCGATCAGCAGTCCGAAATCGAGCACGTTGATCGCGTCCGAAATATCCATGACCACGCCCAAGTCGTGTTCGATCAGCACGACCGCAATGTTGCGTTCGTTGACGATGTCCAACACGAACCGCACCATGTCTTCTTTTTCCGAAACGTTCATGCCCGCCATCGGTTCGTCCAGCAGCAACAACTTTGGCCCGAGCGTCAAGGCTCGAGCGACCTCGACTCTTTTTTGAATTCCGTAAGACAACGTGCCGACCGGGTGTTTGCGGTGTTCTTGGAGTTCC
>JAYURE010000706.1:0-3347 GCA_043756345.1 Deinococcales bacterium
GGGGCCTCTCGAGACCGCCCGAACGTCAAGAATCCGCCCACGCCGAGCAGGACCAGCACCAAAGGAATCCAGAAGTATTTTCTAAGCAAACCCATGCGCACCCCGTTTAAGTCTCAATGCTTCAACACTCGAGTACGAGACTGAAGCCGGGAAGGTTGCAACATTTTCTCGAACGCCAATCATGCCAAACTCGAGACTTTCGCGGCGGCATCAAAATCCAACGCGGTCAAACCACCCGCGCTGTGCGTGACGAACGCCACCCGGACTTTCTTCCAACCGATCTCGAGTGAATCCGGGTGATGATCCAGTTTCTCGGCCAGCATTGCGACCCTGACGGCGAACGCCACGCCATCGGCGTAACTCGAGCATTTGAACGTCCGCTCGAGAAGTCCGTTTGTCACAACCCAATCCGGCAGACTCGAGAGGCGAGATTGAACTTCGGATTCGGATAAAGCATTCATGAAAGAAGTCTACTGGCATGTGCCAATTTCAATTGCGCGTTGTGTGAAGATTGCTCGAAGGGGACAAATGGGGCAATGAAAAACTCGAGCCCAGAATGATCCTGGGCTCGAGCAAATTGCTGTTTTGAACGCTTACGGGGCAACGTTCAAGACGAGGGTTGGTTGGCTTGCAGTTGGAGCACCACCACCACCGACACGAACCCAGTAGCCAGCAGCAGGAGCCGTGGCAGGTGCAACCATGCTCAAACGGAATTGAACTTTACCAGCAGCTACGGCAGCTTTGACAGCGGTTGTGACATCAATGTTCACCAAACCTGCTGCTGAAGCGACGGTTCCAGCGGCAGTACCGGTCGTTTCAAAATCGGCTACACCCAGAGCAGAGCCAGCCAACACGATTGATTCCAAGTTGAGCGTGCGGCCTGCTGCGAACAAGTTAGTGCCGTCACCAGTTGCACCTTCACTGACGGTGGGCACGTTGAACAGCGACAGTTTTGCCGAGTTGATCTTGGCTGCGGTCGTACCTGCTGGCAAAGTGAAGGACATGAAGGCTTTGGCGATGCCGTCTGGTGCGCCGCCAGTAGCAACAGTGTATCCGACGCGCATTCCAACAGTACTGCCGACTTTGAGACCGACTGCGTCTTTGAAGAAGCCGCTGGTGTTCGCGGCGTTCAGTACGGCGTTGACATTTCCCACGCCAGTACCGCCTACTACAGTCGAGAAGCTGTATTCGCTCGTACCTGGAACGTACTTGTTTCCAGCCTTGTCCTTGACGTTTCCTGCAACTTTAAATTTGTAGCTGGTTGGTGCGGTCAAAGCGCTGAGTGTTACGCTGTACGTCTTGTTGCCATTGCTCCAAGCGGGTGCGCTAACGGTTGGCGCACCCGTTGCTGGAAGCGTGAATGAGATAACACCCGTAAGAACTGTTGGGTCCATTTCTTCGTTGAAAGTCACTGAAATCTTATTTGTGGAAACCGCAACCGCAGCACCGGTTGGTGTCACACTCGAGGCGACAATGGTTGGGGCAGTTGTGTCAGGAGTCACTACAGGTTCTGTTGGGCAGGCAACAAGCACTGCGGCGAGGGCAATAGCTGGAAGTCCAAATTTCGTGGCGATGGAAAGGTTCATGCTTCCTCCGTAATTGAACCACCCGGTCTCGGGTCGTTCTTGGTTGTGAACACCCCCCGGTATTAACTCGAGACGCTCGAGTTTGAGGTGTTCGGGCGTAAGTCCCAGGACAGTTTTACCGGGTTCATCTTAAAGCCTCGTTAAACAAAATGCTTGAATTTCTCGAGCATGAAGCATATATTAAGCGTTGGTGTTGGTCCTCGAACGTCTTCGGGGTGGGTCTTCGTGACCCACCCCGCTTTCTTGCCCAGGCGAGAAATTCGACTTTTGAGACCGCAAGTATTCGGGCGCAATCAAGGATTTGCTGGGTTGGATTTGGATCGGATTTCGGAGGTGAAATGGACATTGAATCAATTGCACGTGAGGTGCTCGAGCCGTTGGGTTACGAGTTGCTCGAGGTGATCTCAAATGTGGGGCGTGGCAGCACGACATTAACAGTTCGGATTGATCGCATAGATGAAAAGCCGGTCGCGGTAGAGGATTTGGCCCGGGCAAGCCGAGTCTTGGGCCTCGAGTTGGACCGTTTAGACCCGATTCAGGGTGAGTATTTGTTGGAACTTGAATCGCCAGGTCCAAAACGACCTCTCATTACCAAGCGGCATTTTGAACGGTTTGCTGGCTTGAAGATCAAGGTCAAACGCTTGGCGAACACCGTGATCGGCAAGATTCTCGAGGTTTCTGAGACGGCGGTGCTGCTCGAGTTGGACGGTGGAGTTCAAGAATCGGTGGCGCTCGAGGGAATTCGGGCAAATCTGGCCGAATGGCCTTCGGAACACAGGTAAGGTTTAGATTTTACTTTTCACTTTCAACTTTGCACTTTTCGCTCGCAATTTAAGGGGGTTTAGCAATGGACAGGGATCAACAACGGGAATTCGTTCAGGCGCTCGAGGATTTGGCGGTTGCCAGGGGCATGGACAAGATGCAACTGATCACGGCGTTCGAGGAGGCGTTGCAGCAGGCGTATGGGCGCAACATCGAACCGGATAAGCGGGTTGAGGTGCATTTGGATGCCGAACGTGGCGAACTCGAGGTTTTGATCATCAAGGAAGTCGTCGAGAAGGTCGAGGATGAGAACAAGCAGATTTCCTTGGCGGACGCGCTCGAGTTGGACAAGGATGTCGAGTTGGGCATGGAGATGGAGTTTCCAGTGCCGCCGGAGAACTTCTCGCGGATTGCGATTCAAACGACCAAACAGGTGGTCACGCAGAAGATGCGCGAGGCGGAACGCAACATTGTTTTCAATGAGTACAAGGACCGCGAGGGCGAGGTTCTGACGGCTCAAGTGGCACGTCATGACAACAAGGGCAATGTTTTTGTCGAGTTGGGCCGTGGCGAGGCGATCATGCCGCCAAAAGAACAAATTCCGGGCGAGAAATTGCCGATTGGTCAGCGCACCAAGATCTTCTTGAAAGAGGTCGCGCAGTCGGCTCGAGGTCCGAGCATTTTGGCGTCACGTGCCGCGCCAGAGTTGTTGTTGCACCTGATGAAGCAGGAAATCCCTGAGGTTTCCGATGGCACGGTCGAGATCAAGTCGATTGCCAGGGAAGCCGGTCAGCGCAGCAAGATCGCGGTCTTCTCGCGCAACTCGAATGTCGATCCGATTGGGGCTTGCATCGGTCATCGTGGCAACCGCATCCAGGCCGTCACCGGCGAGATCGGGCGTGAACGGGTCGATGTGATCCAGTGGGATCAAAACGCTCGAGAGTTCATTCGCAATTCGCTCTCCCCTGCCAAGGTTGGCAACATCGAAATCAATGGTGA
>JAYURE010000707.1:0-3345 GCA_043756345.1 Deinococcales bacterium
TTTGACAAAATCCGTCCCAGACGGCAAAGTAGAGCTTGGAGGTAAAAAATATGGCACAGCGAATGGGTAAAGCCCACCTCGTCCAGGAGGTCGCAGCTAAAGCGGGAGTAACCCGCAAGCAAGCGAACTCCGCCGTCGATACGATCATCTCGACCGTTCTGGGTGGCGTCAAAAAAGGCACCGTCAGCATGCCCGGTTTGGGCACGTTCAGCGTGGTCAAAACCAAGGCCCGTACCGGTGTAAAACCCGGCACAACCACGAAGATCAAAATCCCAGCCGGTAAACGCTTGAAGTTCAAAGCCTCGAGCACGCTCAAAGGCAAGTTCTAAACACGCTCGAGCAATTGATTCAAAGAATCGGTTCAAGTTTTTGCTTGAGCACGTTTCGTGACATCATTTTTTCGAGATGAAACGCCAAGTGGCCCCATTTTGGGGCCACCTGCTTTTACTGATTTGTGGCAAGACTAGCGCATTTATGGGGTTCGCGCTCAAGTTAAAGGTTTGATAAATGCGTCATCTCGAGGTGAGTTCAGATGGTGCACGACCATCTGAATCTGCATTTTCGCGTGTCAGGCGTGAGGAATTTTTAAGGAAACAAAATTGTTTACAAATAAGCTTGAGTCGAGTACACTCAGGTCACTTGAACACAGGTGGCCCTGAAGTAGACTGAACGACAGAACAGACCTACAGGCCGCCACCGAAAGGGGCACCTCATGATTCTCGAGCGCACCAACAAAGCAAACCCACTCAATGCCGCAACCACCAACCCACTCCAAAACCCAGCCCAGTACTCCGAAAACACCCTTTCACCCATGAGCCTAACTGACACCATTAACTACCGACCCGGATCGATCATCCTTTACCCCGGCAGGCCCGAGGGTCTGTTTCGTGTGCGCTCCGGCCTTGTCCGCGTTCACACAGTGGACGATGAGGGCAACGGCCTGACCCTGCGTTACGTCAAACCCGGCGAATACTTCGGTGAGGAATCCCTCGCCAACATCAACCGTGAATACTTCGCCGAGGCCGTCACTGACTCGAGTGTGGACCAGATCAGCACCGGCAAGCTCACGCACGACGATCTGCGGGAAGTGACTGCGCACATTGTCGCAGCATTGCAACGCGGCTATCAGCACCTTTACCGCCTGACCGGAAAACGATTGCGGTCACGCATCGCTGGCGAACTCCTCGAGTTGGCAACCACCGCACTCGCCACCGCACGTCCCGACGGAACCCTGATGGTTTTTGCCACACACGACGAACTCGCCGCCGCCGTCGGATCAGTGCGCGAAACCGTCACCAAAGTCGTTGGCGAACTCTCCCGCGAAGGCGTGATCGACGCTGGCTACGGCAAGATCACCCTGAAGAATCCGCAGGCATTGCGTCAAATTGCCGACGAATAACCCCGTCTAATCAATTCAGACCTCTTCTCCCGCGTCTCGAGGCCCCTCCCTGTCTTGAGACGCTTTCATGCCGGTTAACGGGCGTTCTGCAAAAACTCAAGCAACAAGGCATTGAATTCCTGCGCACGCTCAAGCATCGGAAAATGACCGCACGGATCGTAAACCTGCAACCTCGAGCCGGGAATGACACGCTCCGCGACCGGCGCGTACTCGACCGGCAAAATGTGATCCTGCACGCCCCAGACCACCAAGGTCGGCACACGCACATTCGAGGCGTTCTCGAGGCTGCGGTTGTAGAACGCTGGCTTCGCCCCATGCCGATTCGCCATGAAGCGCAACATCTTCAAAAACGCCCGCGTCGCCCCCGGTTGACTCGAAAGTTCAAAATCACGCTCCGCCCGAGCCGGAGTCATCATCTTCCGATCTGCGAACAACAACTCGAGCGCCCGTTTTGAACCCACACGTGACGGCCTCGAGATCACCTCGCCAAAGACAGGAATCGAACACAAGCCCAAAAATTGTGCCCCCTTCTGACCCATGCCCGCAGGAGCCACCAACACCAAACCCTCGAGCAACTCCGGGAATTGCGCAGCGAACTCGAGGCTGATCCCACCACCCATCGAATTGCCCACCAGCACGACCCGCTCGAGGTTCAACGCCCGCAAGAAATCACGCACGAATCCCGCCAAGAACGGCGTTGTGTACGGCAGCACTGGCTTGTCCGAAAAGCCGCAGCCCGGAAAATCCGGCGCGAAGACCCGATGTGATTCACCGAGCGCCACCATGTTCTCAGACCAATCCTCGAGCGTGCGACCAATCCCATGCAGCAACAACACGACCAGGCCACGCTCACCCGCGCTGCGATACCGAACGCGCAAACCACCAACCTCAACAAACCAATCCTGCATGAATACCTCGAGTCTACAGCATGGTTTTTACGGCGGTCAAAACGCGATTGACACCCCAAACCCCCCATGCTACGATGCCGTTCGCTCGCGGGAAACCACGGGCTGGAGTTGCCAAAAGGTGCCGTAGCCAAGCGGTAAGGCAAAGGTCTGCAAAACCTTCATGCACCGGTTCAAATCCGGTCGGCACCTCCAAAAACCCAGTACCATCCCAACTCAATACCCAAACATAGGCTCGTAGCTCAGGGGTAGAGCACTACATTGACACTGTAGGGGTCAGCAGTTCAAATCTGCTCGGGCCTACCAATCGGGACGCAGAATCAAAATTCTGCGTCTTCTTCTTTGCTCGAGTTTTGAGGGCAGGTTGCTTCCAGTTGTGTTTCAAAGTGTCATTTAAGATGGGCAGAACAACCAGCCACAAACCAAGTTGCATTCCTCCGGGACGGTTACTTCGAGGCGGTGGGAAAAGTGATTTTTTCGCACCCAATCCTCGCGCATTGGCTTGCTCGGCTTCAAACTCGAGTTGCCGCCCGAGATCTTGTACGCGAATCTGCAAAGGTGCTTTCGTTCTTCGGTCATGCCTGGTTTGGGTCGGTTGGATTCTGTTTCAATCTCGTACTCGAGTCGAAATCCGCTGGTTTTGGTGCTTTGATCACCTTCATCATTGTGCTTCGCCGTGCCCGAGCCATCCGTTGGCCCCTCAGGGGCTTTTTACGCAGTCCTGGACGGCATAAACTCCGTGTTGGAGTAATTCGTATTTCGGGAGGTGCGCGGCGTAGAATGCACCTTGAGGTCATCCCTAGCGAGAGCAGGTTCAACCTGCCCCGGCAAGGGTCATCTCGAGGTCAGGTCCGGCTCGAGCGTGTTTTCACATGACCCGCCGAGCTTGCTTTACAGGACTAAAGTGCTGGATATCGGTTGGTTCAAGCTCAAGCATGTTTTGACTGAGATTTGATTTGGAACAGGGGCATCTTTGTGAAAGACACGGTTCGGGAACGCATCGAAATCAGCGAAGTCATCGCTGAATACGTCGCGTTGAAA
>JAYURE010000708.1:0-3338 GCA_043756345.1 Deinococcales bacterium
TGAATGCAACACCTCGAGACCGTTTTTTGGAACGCACTTTCACGCCCGCCGAACTCGAGTATTGCCTCGCCAAACCCGACCCGGCCCCGAGTCTCGCAGCAAGATTCGCGGCCAAAGAAGCCTTTCAAAAATGCTGGCCCCAAACACACGGTTGGACGGATGTCTGGATCGAATTTGAAGGCGTCAAACCCAAACTGAAATTCTCGAGCATCCTCGAGTTGATCATGATTGAACGCGGCTGGCAGGCTCACGTTTCACTCTCGCACGAAAAAGAATTTGCGGTGGCAACAGTGATTCTCGAGGAACGTTGAAGTTCGCAAGTTTGGCTCGAGTTACCGTGAAAAAGGGCGAACATGGAGTTCGCCCCTACTCGAGATTTTGTTCGATCAAGGCCATCAACTCGCCGACGGTCTGGCTGTCGAACGCAAATTTCGCGCCCGCCGCCGCGAACAAATCGGGAATGCTTTGCGTCCCACCAAACTCGAGCGCGTGCTTGTACCGCGCCAACGCTGAAGCCTGATCCTCGAGCGCGTTGCGCCAGATTTGCAGGGCACCCAGTTGCGCCATGCCGTACTCGACGTAATAAAACGGTGAGGTGAAAACATGCCCCTGCCGATGCCAGCGCGTGCGTTTCGCCGTCTCGAGGTCGGTCCAATCCACGCCAGGACTGTAGCGATCCCAGAGTTCATCCCATTTCGCGTGCAAGTCCGTCGCCGTGAGCGTTTCCGTGGTCGTGTAGACAAAGTGCTGAAACGAATCGACAATCGCCATGTACGGCAAGAAACGCACGATGCTGCACAGCAATTCTCGGCGGGCACGAATCGCATCCGAACTCGAGTAAAACCCGCCCTTGTCATGCTCAAAATATGGACTGGCCAGCAACTCCATCGCCATCGAACCAACCTCGGCGAATTCTGTCGGACCCCAATGGTTCCAAATCAAAGCTTGCGTGCGACCAAACGCGAAGGCATGAAAGGCATGTCCGCCCTCGTGCAACAAGGTTTTCACATCGTCTTGCGTGCCGACCGAGTTCATGAAAATGTACGGCTTGCCCGCGAGTGGAAAAAAATCGCAATACCCACCTGCCGCCTTGCCCGCCCGAGAACCCAAATCCAAAAAACCATCACGCATCAAAGCGAATTGTGCGCCCAGCCCAGGATCGACCGCATCAAAAATCCGTTGCCCACCGGCCTCGAGTTCCGCTACCGACTCGAACGGTTTCAGTGGAGGCAAGCCGCTCGAATCCATCGGGAAACGCCAATCAAAATCCCAAGGACGCAGGCGTTTAAGACCAAAATTATTCCGATCATGCTCGAGTAAACGGTTCGCCAATGGCACCACATGCTCAAGGATCGCGGCATGAAAGACCTCGCAATCTTCGGGTGCGTAATCGAAACGCGCCAGATCACGCCAGATGTACTCGCGGTAATTTTGCAAGCCAGCGTTGCGGGCCACCTGCTGTCGCAACGCCACCAGCGTCAAAAACAAATCGTCCAACGCCGTTTGATCCTCGAGATGCCGATCATTGACCGCGTGCCAAACCCGTTCACGCCGATCACGGTCTGGCTCGAGTAGGGCCACCGATGCTTCAGGAATCGTTTGTTCGCGCCCATCAATGCTGACATTCATGCGGCCAACGATTTTGCGATACTCCGAGGCCAGCACCGTCAATTCCGTGTGCAACGGCACATTCTCGGCACGGAACAAATCGGCCTCGGCACGCAAGCGTTTGAGCATCAATTCATGCTCGAGTCCAGGTTCAAAACCTGCAACCTCGAGCAGCTTGGTTTTCAAACGTTGATTCGCCACCTGCATTTTGGGTCGGATGTTCTTGACCAGATGCAAATACGATTCTTCCGCCTCGGTGTTCGTGGTGTCTTCCGTCATCGCCCGGTATGTGACGCTGCTCGCATTCGCCAGTGCCACCTCGAGCGTGTTCCAACGCAGCAACCAGCCCGGAACGTTCTGGGTGGTCAGCACCTCAGCCTCGAGCGAGTCGAGGTACGTTTGAATCGAGTTCCAATCGTGAGCGTCAATTGCGGCAGAATTCACCCGTGGATTCTACTCGAGATCGGCCTCAAACCAGCCTGATTCAGTGCGCTCGTCGCACAACCGTCATGCCCTGCGTCTCGAGCCAATCCGCAACCGCTCCAACCGCAGCTTTGACACCAACTGTGATCAACGGTGAACCAAACGGCTCGAGGCCCACCACAACCTGACCATCCGTGCGTTTGGTCGCCGCGATCAGCACCTCTTGAATAAAATCGGTTTCCTCGGTCCGAGCGAGCACCATTACGCGGTTGTCGCCCAAATAGCGTTCGAACAAAATCACGGTGAACCCATTTTCTTGTTTGACGATTTTCTCGAGTTTCGTGGTCGGCAAATCTCCGGTCATAACGGCGTGTGGCATCTCGAACCTTTCGATTGGCGTGAATGAATTCTGGCTTTCGGCGGTCTTGCGAAACCTGGCGTGAAACACGGGCAAACCCATGCCCTGCCAGCGCATCGCGTACTTGGTTTGCAACGCGGCGGCGGGAGGTTCGGGCCGGGTGATCTCGTAGAGTTTGGTGGCCTGCGCACTCTCGAGTGCAAACTCGAGATAACCCGGATGATCGGTGGTCAACCAAACCTCGCCGGAATCGGTCAAACGGGTCGTCAACATCTCGAGAAAACTCGGCCTGAGCAACCTGGATTCTTCATGACGGGTTTTCGGCCAGGGATCGGGAAAATTGACGTACACCCGCTCGAGCGCACGAACCGGCACGACATGCTGCACTACCCACTCGGCAGCCAGACGCGCAATCACCGCCCGTTTCACACCCGCGCCCCGATAGCGGCTGATCGCCTTCTGCACCGCCACGCCCGAAATCTCCACGCCCAAATAATTAACGCCCAACTCGAGCTTGTGCTGCTCCGCCCAGAAGCGACCGTCACCAAAACCCACCTCGAGGTGCCAGAGCCCAGCGGGATTCGTTGGATACAGGCGGCTTGGCGTGTCGGGGAAATCGAACTCGGTAGCACGGTGATAGGCGACATCTTGCACGGCAGGAGTATACCGGGGGTGGAAAGTGGAAAGTTCAAGCGTGAACAGCCCGTAAGGTGCTGTGTTGTGAGCAAGTGGGTTCTATTTGTTTTGCTGGCGGGGCGCAGCGCACTGCGCCCCTACGGAAAAATTGGGTTTTGTAGGGGCGCAAGACCTTGCGCCCAACGAAGCGAGAATCTATTTTTAGGCTGATCCTGACGTACTTGATTAGCGTTGCGCGTAAGCTGCCGCCAGCGCATCAAATCCACTCGAACCGGATAACTTCGCCGACTCAATCACGCTCTTATAAGCCATC
>JAYURE010000709.1:0-3337 GCA_043756345.1 Deinococcales bacterium
CTACCCCCGTCTTGCCCCAACACCGGCACCTAGCGGGCCTGGGGCGCTACTTCGCAGGGGGTGACTTTTGGAGCTTGTCCCATTCTGCGGCTGCACCCCGTCAAATCGGGCTTTTACGCCGCTCGAGGCTGCGGTGTAGAATGCGCCCCGCGAAGTACCCGATTGATGCGTGGACCGTTATTAGATTGGGCGGCAGCAGCGAGTCACGGGGGCTCGAGCCGAGAAAATAGCACTGAACCCGTGAAAAAATCGAAAGGATGGCAGGCGTGACGCAAGCAGAACTCAAACCCGTGATGGAGGGCCTCAGAGGGGTCACCTTCACCAACACCGAAATCACCTTCATCGATGGTGAAAAAGGAATCCTCAAACACGTCGGAATTCCGATCGCAGACCTGGCCGAAAACAGCACTTTTGAGGAAACCTCGTTTTTGCTTTTGAACGCCCGCCTGCCCACCAAATCGGAACTCGCGGCCTTCGATGCTGGACTGCGATCACGTCGCGCCATTCAACCCGAACTGCTGGCACTGATCCGTTCGTTCCCGTCGAACGCGCACCCAATGCACGTACTGCGCAGCGCCATCAGTGTGCTGGGCATGTTCGACCCCGGGGCCGAAGATGTCAGCATCGGGGGCAAGCTCAACAAGGCCCTGAACCTGATCGCCCAAATGTCAACGATCGTTGCGGTCATGATTCGCCTGCACGCCAAGCTCGAGCCGGTCGCACCACGCACCGATTTGACGCACGCCGCGAACTTCTTGTACATGATTCACGACCAGGAACCCAGCGCAGAACAGGCACGACTGTTCGACATCGCCCTGATCCTGCACGCCGATCACGGCATGAATGCCAGCACCTTCACCGGCATTGCCACCGCCAGCACCTTATCAGACATGTACTCGAGCATCACCAGCGCAATTGGTGCGCTCAAAGGCCCATTGCACGGCGGCGCGAACGAGGCGGTGCTGAACATGCTGGCCGAAATCGGGCAAGTTGAAAACGCCGAGGCGTACATCAACGGTAAACTCGAACGTAAAGAAAAAATCATGGGCGTTGGACACGCCGTGTACAAATTCTTCGATCCGCGATCTCGAGTCTTAAAAGAATACGCCGAGGTCGTCGCCGAGAAACACGGTAAAAGCCTCGAGTATTCGATTTTGCAAAAGGTCGAATCGATTGTTGTTGCCCGACTTGGAGCGAAAGGCATTTACCCGAACGTAGATTTTTACTCCGGCGTGGTTTACACCGACCTCGGGATTTCCAAAGCGTACCTGACACCAATTTTTGCCCTGTCACGCATTTCGGGATGGATGGCGAGCATCCTCGAGTACACCAACCACAACCACCTCTTGCGTCCAACCGCAAATTACACTGGACCGGACGACGCGAAATGGATTCCGCTCGAGCAGCGCTAATCAAATCTTGAGAAGCCAAAAGGACCGAGCATCATCGCCCGGTCCTTTTTATTCATGCTCGAGTCTGACCCACCTCGAGTTTGATCTACCTCGAGTAATTCGGAGCCTCTTGCGTGATCGTGATGTCATGCGGGTGCGATTCGATCAATCCCGCCATCGTGATCCGCGTAAACTGCGCATCCGTGCGCAAGGTTTCAATGTCTGGCGACCCGGTGTAGCCCATCGAGGCCCGCAGGCCACCCATCATCTGGAAGATCACCTCGGCGATCGTTCCCTTGTACGGAACGATGCCTTCGATGCCTTCGGGCACAAATTTCTTGCTGCCCGATTGGAAATAACGGTCACTGGAGCCCGCACCCATCGCGCCGCTCGAGCCCATGCCGCGATAAGACTTGTAGCGCCGACCGTTACGCAGGACGACCTCACCGGGAGCTTCGTCGGTGCCCGCGAAGAGCCCGCCGATCATCACGCTCGAGGCTCCGGCAGCGAGGGCTTTGGCGATGTCGCCGGTTTGTTTGATGCCGCCATCTGCGATCACTGGAACACCAGCCTCTTCACAGGCTCGGGTACACTCGAGGATCGCTGTAATCTGCGGCACGCCGACGCCAGTGACAACTCGGGTTGTGCAGATCGAGTTGTGAACAATCGCGTTATTGGCAATAAAACTGTGTGTTTCGCAATCCACTTCAATGTCGTACACCGGTACGCTCTGACGCAGTTGATGCTGCTCGAGGTTTTTGATCACACCCCAATCTTGTGTTTGGCGTTTGGCGTGCGAAACGTTCAGGCGAGCACGGTAACTGGTGCGGCAACGTTCGTCGCTGGTTCCAATCAATCCGCCCATGCTGCCCTCTTCGGAGTGCATGTTTGGGAAGCTACCCTCGAGTTGCTGACAAAGAATAGCAAACAGTTCGACCAGCGGTTTGGCCGTGTTGTGAAAGCAAATTCGCCCGTCGCTGGCAGTGTAACCGTCGCTGTCCACCAAGCCATCGAGAAGCCCTTTGAGGTACTCGAGGTTTGAACACAGGTACTTTTCGGGCAGGTGTTTCTGGTGACGCTTGCCGAATTGGGCCAACAGCCGCGCCCACGGGATCGAATGCAGGTACAAGCGGATCAGGTTGCCGCTGGTTTTTCGTTTTGGTTCGAAGCCAACCACAAGGCGCAAGCAGTCCACCAGTTTGTCAGCAATATCGGTTTCGTCATGCGCAAAGTACCAATCGACGCGACCAATTTCAGATTTGCCATTCGTGTTCAGGAAGGCGTGACCATCTCCCATGAAGGTTCCGAAGATGTAACCCAACTCATACGAGTCGGGAATACGTGTCTCATAGCGTGCCAGCGGCCCAGAACGGACTGCAAAATGCTCGAGCGATTCCACAAAGTGTTCCGGTAACTCGAGGTGGATTTGCCGTGGAGCCAGCAGTGCATCGTTTGCTGCGTCCTGAACTTCCTTCCAGCGGAACTTGCTCTCGCCAAACCGTGTGGGTTTCTCGAGCACATTCGCGTACCCGCGTGAACTCAGGCTCGAGGCGTTGACGCTGCTGAGGTCCCCAACCCAGAACTGATGATCCGGTGTGCATACCGTTTCATCGAACCAGCCAACGTGCCGGACCGCCATGACCTCGCGTACCCCGGTACACCAGGCATTGACGACATTGACTGGCAGACCGTACATGTTGATGACGCGGTCCCCAATCTGAACGTCCTCAATGTTTTTGTAGATGCCATTCGCCATCAAAACGCGCGTCCCTGCCGCAAAACAACCTGGACCAATCCCTGCCTTCACCGCATCAGCACCCCGTTCCACGAGGGCTCGAGCACCGTTAAAGGTGGCAACATTGCCCGCGATCACATCGACGTTAAAACGTTCCTTGAGTTGCGCCACGCCATCGAGAATGTTTTTGGAATGCCCGTGGGCGCTGTCC
>JAYURE010000710.1:0-3335 GCA_043756345.1 Deinococcales bacterium
CACGAGTTTTCCCAGCACGAGCGCATCTGGTGTGAACATGCCCTGAGTTTACGGTACGGGTCTACGGCTCAACCCCGAGATTCACACAGGCAGATTCAGATGGGCAATTGAGGCCGTGAACCATCATCCTCGAGCGCCCGCAGAACCTCGAGTTTGAATGCTTCCAAGTCGAACCCATCCCGACTCGAGTACCCGACTGGCACGACCTCGAGTTTACGCAAAGCTTTTTCGTAATTCAAATGTCCGCCGCGCAAATTGTCGTAATGACGGCGTTTGTGAATCGCTGCGGCCAGCAAAATCAAACCCTGAACATAACTTGCCTCGAGCGTGTCGCCGGTTGTTCTGGCGGCATTCCACGGGATTTCCCAGACCTCATGCGCCTCCCAATACTCACCCGCATTAAAAAGTTCGGCACCCTCGAGCATCTCTGATCGCATGGTCCGAGCGTACCGCATCGGCTATTCCCTCTCAAACCCGAATGGGTTAGGGTTGCAAACGTGAATTACGCCGCACTGCTGGTGGTGCTTGTCGTGCTGACCTTCGCCTTCCCGCCCTTGGTGCGGTTGGCGCAGGCGCAAGGCATCCCACAAAGCTGGACCTTGGTCGCTGCCAGCCTCGGCGCGGTGTTTGTGCTGGCCTGGTACTTGGTGCGGCAACGGGTGCAACGCTACCGTGATGCCAGCGAAAAGGTCGCCACGATCCGCACCCAACTCGAGGCAAAACCGAACGAACCTGAGGCGTACTTTCTTGAAGGCGATCACCTTGGCGATCTCTTAATGCTGATGAACCGGCGTCACGAAGCACTCGAGGTTTTCGAGGCGTACTTGGGTTTGGAAGCCGCCCGAGGCAAGAACCTCCCGGCGCTCGAGCAACGAATCTCACGTTTGAAAACCCGACTGAACGGTTAAGATACGTTCATGCGGGCGTATCGCGGCATTCTCAAAAATGGTGTGGTCAAACTCGAGGAGGGCGTCAACCTTCCCGAAGGGGCCGTCGTGACCGTGACGATTGGTGAGACCGAACTGCTGCGGGCCACCTTGCGCAATGCCTTGCAGCCCAAGGAACGCAAAGTCAAAGTGAAATTGCGTCCAATGCCAACACCGTGATTGGTCACGGGTCTCGAGTCACGGGTCACAAGTTTTAAGGCTCGAGTTCTGGGTCTCGAGCTTGCGACGGGTAAGCTGTCGCAGTGAGTGATCCGGTCAGTGATTCCAGCCCGCGCATTGTCTACTTGGTGCCAACCCCGATTGGCAACCTGGGTGACATCACCTTGCGGGCGCTCGAGGTTTTGCGCAATGTGGACGTGATTGCCGCCGAGGACACGCGACGGTCTCGGAATTTGCTTTCGCATTTTCATATTTCCAAACCGGTGGAACGCTTGGATGCGCACACGATGCACCGGGCAAAAAGTTTACTTGAACGCTACTCGAGTTTGGCGTTCGTGACCGATGCAGGATCGCCTGGACTGTCCGATCCCGGATCGGAACTGGTGCAGATTGCGCTCGAGCTTGGGGCGCGAATCGAATCGTTACCGGGTGCGACCGCATTGATTCCTGCCGTGGTGCTCTCGGGATTGCCGACGGGTCGGTTTGCGTTTCACAGTTTTTTGCCACGGTCTGGCCGTGACCGGCGCGAACAACTCGAGGAGATTTGCAACTCGAGACTCACCAATGCGTTTTACGAATCGCCGCACCGCCTTCTGGACACGTTACAAGACCTCGAGCGTGTCGCCGGAAGTGACCGGGCGTGTTCTGTGGCCCGAGAACTCTCCAAAATGCACGAAGAAGTCTTTCGTGGCACGCTCGCGCAAGCCATTCAGCACTTTTCGGGCGAAATTCGTGGCGAAATCGTGATTGTCCTCGGTTCAAAACCAGAGACTTCAAGCAACGAGGATACAGCGGTACACTATGAAGTCCAAGCTCGAGCCTGGGCCGCCGAAGGCCTGAACGCTCGAGACATCCGCTCACGGCTGACGCTGGCCGGAATGGACCGCAACGCGGCGTATGGGCTGGCGTTGGAAGTCACGAAAAAACCGAGTGGAAAGTGAAGAGTTCAAAGTGAAAAGAAAAAACCAACATCGAATCCTCGAAGCTCGAGTTTTTGATTTACGACTTTCCACTTGCCACCTTCCACTTTTGACCGCTTTAAAGGAGGGTTCATGAAACGCATCGGAGTTTTCACATCAGGCGGTGACGCACCCGGCATGAACGCCGCGATTCGCGCCGTGGTTCGTACCGGCTACGCGCAAGGGCTCGAGGTCATCGGCATTCACCGTGGTTACGCGGGCATGATCGAAGGTGAGTTCGAGAAGTTCGGGCCACGCAATGTCGCCAACACGATTCAACGGGGCGGCACGGTTTTGCGCACTGCCCGCAGCAAACCGTTCATGACGGTTGAAGGTCGGGCTCAGGCCGCCAAGCAACTCGCCACCTGGGAGATCGAGGGTCTGGTTTGCATCGGTGGGGATGGTAGTTTCCACGGAGCGCATTACCTCGAGCAGGAACATGGTGTTCGCTGCATTGGTATTCCCGGCACGATTGACAACGATTTGTTCGGCACGGATTACACGATTGGGTACGACACGGCGTTAAACACGGCGCTCGCCGCAATAGACCGGATTCGAGACACCGCCGCCAGCCATGAACGCCTGTTTTTTGTCGAAGTCATGGGCCGTCACGCGGGCTTCATTGCGCTCGATGTCGCCATTGCGGGTGGCGCAGAAGAGGCTGTCATTCCCGAAGATCCATGCAGCGTTGAGCACCTGATCGAAACCGTCAAGCAAAGTGCGCGTCGCGGCAAAGGCTCGAGCATCATCGTCGTGGCTGAAGGTGTCGAAGGTGGCGCGACCAAAGTCATGGAAGAGGTCATGAAAGAAACCGGCATGGATGCGCGAATCTCGATTTTGGGACACGTGCAACGCGGCGGCAGTCCAACGGCGGCGGATCGAATCCTGGCCTCGAGACTCGGATTCGCGGCGGTTGAGGCGTTGCAGGAAGGCAAAAGCAACGTCATGGTCGGAATTGTCGGCGATGTGATCACCTACACGCCGCTGGCGCACACCTGGGAGCACCGCAAAGATGTCAACCCGAGCAAGTTGGCGTTGGTCAAGACGCTTTCGGTTTAAAGACCCGGGAAAAGGGAAAAGGGAAAAGACCAAAGTGACCTGAACACTACCGCCTAAAGGCGGTAGCTTCACCAAGCGACAAAAAGTCGCCAATCACGGCTCAAGCCGACCCTAACCCTGCCCACGCAGGCTCAAGTGTTCACCTTGAAGTCCTCATCCTCCTCCCGTCCCTGATTCTCGATGTACAACTTAATCACCTCATCCGTCACCT
>JAYURE010000711.1:0-3331 GCA_043756345.1 Deinococcales bacterium
CAAAACCTGCGCTTCGGGTTCCAAGCGCCCGGCGCAACGTTCTGCCTCGAGAAAACGGCCCTGTGCCGCCAACAATTCGGCCTCGAGTAACGTGGTTTGGTCGTTCGGCTCGAGCGCCCCGGCCAGCACCACCAAACGCAGGGCCTCATCGGTATCGAACAGCCGCAATGCCCGAGCCGCCAACAGCGAACGTCGGGCACGATCTTGCGGAGCGGAACGTTCGGCGGCCCGCACCAGAAATCCTGCCGCCCGCCGGTCCGTGCTGGCCGCTGCACCCCGTTCGAGCAGGGCAATCGCGTCTTTGGCCTCAAGGTCGGCATCATCGACCAGTGTGGCCGCGATTTCGGGCCAATCCTGCTCGAGCGCCAGGATCGCCCGGCGCGAATAGTCTCTTCTGACCTGCGGTTCGAGCGTCGCACGAATCACGGTGGCAACGATGGGTTTTAATCCACCGTGCGGCAAACCACCGTGCTGTAACAATCCGTCCAACTCAAGCCTCTGCCGTGCAGCCTCGAGTTGATCGGCACCCAATTCTGCGACCGCACACCAACGCGCCAGATCATCATCGGGCAACACCGCCCGTGCCCGCAAAGTTGCCTCGAGCACCGCGTCGTCTCGCAACGGTTCGAGCGCCTGGGCCACGAGCGCCTCGACGCTGGTCGGCATGACCTCGCCACCAGGGTCGCGCCAACGCCATCGGCGGGCATCGCTCCACAAAAATCCTGACCGGGCCAGAAAACGAAAATACTCGAGCGTGAACAACGGATTGCCGTTCGCCCTGGCCTGAATCCAAGACAATGCCGCATCTGGCAATTCCGCCCCAATCTGGGCTTCCAGCATCAGACGGGATTCACTCACATCCAAAGCCTCGAGCCGAACCTGTTCAAACGCCTCCGGTGGTGTGCCACGCCCCGCCGCCAGCAGCGCCACACCGCGTGAGCCCTTCAAGCCTCGGGCAACACACGACCAGACCTCGAGTTGCGCCGGGTTCGCCTCGTGCAAATCTTCGAGCCGCAAAACGATTGGCGCATTGGCCAGCAAATGTGCCGTGATCGCATCGGCAACGCGGACAGGCGTTAAGGTTTCGCCAGACCCGAGCCGTTCGAGTGAACGCACCGCCCACGAAGGCACCCGATCATGACGAACGAAACCACCCGCAAGCTGCATGTCGCTGGCATTGGCTGGCAATTGAACATGGCGGCACGTCAGGTTTTCCAGAAGGCGGTTCAGTTGAAAAGACTTCCCCAGACCCGCCTCACCGAACAAGGCCAGGGCGAAACTTTCACGCCGTGAAACGACCGATCCCAAACGTTTCGGCAACGACTCGAGCAGCGGGTTCACAGGCAACCTCCAAGGCCAATCTTAAACCTGAGCATTCACAAGACCATCAGCAATATCTCTCATCCGCTCACTTTCATTTGCCCACTTTTCTGTGCTCATTTTCATGCGCCCGCACCGAACCATCTCGAGAGTGCTTCACCGGTCAACTCGAAGACTTCCTCGAGACCGTCCTCAACGTCAATGTGCTGGCCCACTCTTTTGAAACCAAGTTTTGCCGCCAAGCCTTGCGAAGCGGCGTTGTCTGGCGAAACCGAAAGTACAAATCGGCTGATGCCCTGCTCGAGTGCCGCCCAACGCATTAAAGCCAGGCTCGCCTCGAGCGCAAATCCTTGACGGCGATACGCTTCGTCTATCGTGTAGCCAAACTCGATGCCGTCCGGCACGAACTCGAGCAGGTACGGCTGGTTGGGTTTGCCATGAAAACCAATGTGCCCAATCACCTGCGCCCGAGCAAGCTCAGATTCGAGCACCACGGCTCGAGGTCCCCAAATCATGTATTCCGGGTCTTGGCGCAGTTGCTCAACCCGCATCGCCAGAAATCCCATCTCCTCGAACCAGGCCGGGCTGAGGCTCGCGCCGAGCAAGGTTTCGGCATCATCAACCCGTTTCTCGAGACAGGCTCGCATAAACGGCTCGGACATCAGGCGCAAACTCAGGCGGCTTGTGAAGATCATTGAACCGAGCTTATCAGGCGAGATCCAAAGGCCGGTACGTCTATCCCATTCAACGCCGCTCGAGATGCGGTATTATTCGGGCATGGGCATCCCAAAAGACAATCCAACCCGATTCGGCTGGGCGACCGGCATCCTCGTCAGCGCATTGACCGTTTTCTGGTGGTTCGACAGCTTGGACGGTAGCGTTTTTGAAACCATGCCGATCAAGATTCTGGCCGCATTGATCACCTGTGCCATCGGTGGTTACTTGATGCTGATCAATTACGATTGAACCAATAAGATCGGCCTCGAGCAATCATAAAAAAGGCGACCCGGTGGCAATCACCGGGTCGTCTCGTATTTGAGGCTCAACGAACGCGCAAGATTTCTTTGCCCAACATGTCAATCGCTTCCCAAGCCCGAACTTTATTCTTGTCCGCCACCTCGAGCACGGTACGGCCCTTGCCAGCAGATTTGTCGAACGCGGCCAAGCGTGGAATCACGGTTTTGAAGGTTTTGAGTTTCATTTCTTTCAGATGCTCGAGTGCATCCATGCCAACGTGTGATGGCGCAGGCGGCACGAGTGTCAACAAGATTCTGTACGGGAAATCCTCAAAGGAATCGCGGAACGGCTCGAGGGTCGCCAAAGACAGTTGGCTCGGCGTGGTTGGAATGATCACCAGATCGGCCTTGCCCGCGAAGGCCCGCAAGGTTTTGGCATCCGGCTGACCTCGGGTGTCCACAACGACGTGCTCGTAATCCTTGGGTTTCGCGCCCAATTCGTTCGAGATCGTAAACGGCAGTGTTTCGGCATCGGCCCAACTGAGCGCCCCTTCGACCGGATCGGCATCGATCAGGAGGGTTTCACCGCGCTGCGCGAGCCAGGCGGCCAGATGGATTGCGGTTGTGGTCTTGCCGACGCCACCCTTCATGCTGGTCAAAACAATTCTCATGAGACGAGTTTAACCCCTCGAGTATGAAAATTGCATGTTGAAATGACCATCGATTCACATGATTCATTGTTGGGACGGGAATCGGCAATCAGCAGGGAGCGATCAGACAGGGTCAAACCTTGGAGGCTCGAGCCTCCGTTTTCGCCCCAATCTTGGCCTGAACGTGCAACGTTTCCTTCAAATTCGCGTAAGTCGCCCGGTATGCCTCGAGCAATGGTTGATACTCAGCATGGGCAGTCATGTCCGGTTCTATGGTCCGGGTAAATTCGACCATCTGCTCGCAAGCATCCACAATGCTCGAGAATGCACCCGATCCGACGGCGGCGAGGATTGCGCTGCCCAAGGCGGGCGCATCGGCAACTTTGGTCAGGCGTAAGGGAACCC
>JAYURE010000712.1:0-3328 GCA_043756345.1 Deinococcales bacterium
CAGAACATGGCCTGCCCAGATCTCACGCGATTGGGACTGGCTTGGCGCTAGACTCAAGGCATCCAAGAACCAGAAAGCAGGTGCCACCTTGAAGCACTTCCGCACCCGAGCCGTGCACGCCGGGCAAGGTCCAGACGCTCAAACAGGAGCCCACGTCAGCCCGATTTACCAAACTTCAACCTTCGCCTACGGTTCGTTCGACCGAGGCACCCGCCTGTTCGCCGGTGAAGAATCTGGCTACATTTACTCGCGCATCGGCAATCCGACCATCAGGGCATTGGAAGAGAAAATCGCGGATCTTGAGGGCGCAGAGGACGCCATTGCCTTCTCGAGTGGGATGGCCGCGATTGCGGCCTTTGCCTTCACGCTGCTCAAGCCCGGTGACGAGATCGCCTACCTGGGTCCGCTTTACGGTGGCACCGAGGGCTTATTCCTGGATGTCCTGAGCAAATTCGGCATCAAAGTCATCGAAGTTGAAGGACTCGAGCACTTGCCCGCCGCACTCGGCCCGAACACCAAATTGGTCTACCTCGAGACACCCACCAACCCAACTTTGAAGATCACCGATTTGGCTGAAGTCTCAAGGCTGGCCCACACCTTCGGTGCGCTGGCCGTGGCCGACAACACCTTCAGCACGCCCTACCTAACCCGCCCGCTCGAGCATGGCTTTGACGTGGTGCTGCACTCGATGACCAAATACCTTGGCGGTCATGGCGACGCCATCGGTGGCGTGCTCGCCAGCAAAGCGGATCTGTGTCAAGCGGTGCGGCTCGAGGGGCTGCGTCACCTGGGCGGCTGTCTCGGCCCGCAAGAGGCGTACTTGTTCTTGCGTGGCATCAAAACCCTGGCCTTGCGCATGGAAGCCCATTGTGATGGCGCGGAGGCAATGGCTCGAGCCCTGGTTGGCCAAGCCGGAATCACAAGCCTGTATTTTCCCGGTCTCGAAACCCACCCTGGGCATGAGATTGCTGCCCGGCAAATGCGACGCTTTGGCGGAATGGTCAGCCTTGACCTCGAAGGAGGCATCAACGCTGCTCGGACCTTCCTCGATTCGCTCGAGTTGTTCACGCAGGCGGTGTCGCTCGGTGATGTCGAATCGCTCGCCTCACATCCGGCTTCAACCACGCACCAACTCTTGAGCCCAGAACTTCGCGCCCGAGAAGGGATCACGGATGGCATTGTCAGGTTATCAATCGGGATTGAAGACCCTGAAGACCTGATCGCCGATGTCCTGCAAGCCCTCGAGCATACAAACTCGAGCATTCTGGCGAACCGGTAAACGAAAAAGGGACGGCAGCAAAATGCTGCCGTCCCAGAATCCTGAAATCAATTCGACTCGAGCCTTATTCCTGAGCTTCGATGCGGTTGAAGCCCTTCGGCGCACCGACCTTATCGGCAATCACGTTCTCGAGGTACTTCACAACATTCTTCAGCGGCACGCGGTTGAGCACGTCTTCCAAGAACGCCGTGACCAGCATCTTCTCGGCGACCGGCTTGGGAATACCACGCGAACGCAGGTAAAACAGTTCCTGCTCATCCACCGGCCCGGTCGTGCTGCCGTGCGAACAACGAACATCATTCGCGTTGATCTCGAGTTGCGGCACGCTATCCGTGCGGGCATCATCGGACAGAAGGAGCGTGCGGTTCTTCTGGTACGCATCTGTCTTCTGCGCGTTCAACTCGACCTTGATCAGTCCCGAGAACACGCCTCGGGCCTTGTCCGCCAGCACGCCCTTGAACAACAAATCCGAGTGTGCCCGAGGTTCGATGTGATGCTGCAAGGTGTACTGGTCAAAATGCTGGTCTTTGTCGGCAAAGTACACCGCCAGCATCTCGGAGTTCGAGCCTTGATTGAGCGCCGACTGAACCTCGGTGCGCGAAAGGCTGCCGCCCATCGTCACGTACAAGCTGTTCAAGGTCGCATCACGCTCGAGGTTGGATTTGATGCGTTGAATGTGCGTCACGCCACGGCCCCAATTCTGAATCGCCACGTAGCGCAATTGCGCCCCGCGACCCAAGACCAATTCGACCACACCAAAATTTGCGGCCTTCAATTCCGGTGAATCCTGCTCGTCGATGTACGTGACCTTCGCGTTGTCCTCGAGCACCACCAACGTGCGCGAATTGACGAACGTGCCATCCTGATCCAAGTACCGAAAGCCACCCAATGGAAGCTCGAGTTCGACCCCTTTTGGCACGAAGACGAAAAAGCCATTCTCCCAAAGGGCCGCGTTCAAGGCCGTGAACTTGTCCTCGTCGAGGTGCGGGATTTTCTCGTGCCGCTCAATCTGCGTCACGGTCGGTGCCGGATTCGCCGCAGGGACCACGCTGTACAAATGCTTGCGCACCAACTCCGGGTGCGACTCGAGCGCCGAACGCAAATCCGTAAAGATCACGCCCTTCGCCTCGAGTTCGGCCGGGACATCCTTGAAAATCACGCTCGAGCCAGAAAGCACGATCCGACCCGCCGCGTCGGTGCTGGAGAGGCGATCCCGAATCTTGGTGGGCAACGCATCCAGGCTCGAGACGGCCTGCACGGGTTGGGCTGGACTGAAATTCTCGGGTTTGAAACGGCGCAAATTCGTGTACTTCCACGCTTCGACGCTGGTGGTTGGCACTTTACGGTCGTTGTAAATCTCGAGGGCAGAAAGACGGGCCACCTCGAGCCAGGAAGGTGAGTTGAGGTTGGTGATGGATTGATTGCTGAATTGATTCGATACTTGCGTCATTTTTTCTCCATAATCAGTAATCCACTATGTCAAATTCGATATTTTCATACCGTATTCCCTTTATTCTTTTGTCAAGCTCGAGAGATCTAATTTTTTCGTATTTCAACGGAACGTTATCAAATCGAATCAAAGTAAATCCCGAATTACTCTTCAGAGAAATCTGAACTGGTTCTGATAGATCATTTTCTTCTATTGAAGAAGCTTGAAATAATTCTCCATCGTCAGTCTCAAGAATAAAATCCGAGCTTGTTACCGTAAATTCCACATCTTTCCTAGTCAATTCGCGCCAGGAAAATTGACAAGTGACATCATTTAACTTTGAACCGGTTCGTTCGCACTTAAATAAGTGAATCTCTAACATATTTCCTTCAGTATCAAAATATGTATAGTAACTATATATGCTTAACGGGCGTTCTATATAAGCTATACTTGATCTTCTTTCTTGTTTAATTATTCTTGGAGTTTTATCAATAGAGGCGTTTGGCATACATGAATTCAATAAAAGTGCAAGAAATACAAAAATTAAGTTAAAAAATCTATTTTTCACGCCGCCTCCTCTCTACAATATTCCACCGAAATTAAATTCTTCGATACTTCAT
>JAYURE010000713.1:0-9379 GCA_043756345.1 Deinococcales bacterium
CTTAGGACTTGGGATGAAATAACTTCCCTATTTCTAAAACAACCACGTGCAATACAGCGAGGTCTCTCGAGACCAAACGAGGAAGTTATTTCATCCTGGATACTTATTTCCAACTTCGGTAACGGGAAAGCCATTGTATGGACCTTTCGCTTGAATCAGTCTTTCAATTAATTCTGTAACAGGAAAATCCAGAGTGGATGCTTTTGGCAACTCTGGCCCGAAAAAGCCAGGAGCACACGAAGCCAACAGTAGGAACATCACAAAAGTAAGTTTTTTGAGCATTACCTACCTCTTTAGTTGAAAAATTCTCCCTCGAGTCGGGACTCAAGGGAGAATAGCAGTTTGGATTTCATGGTTGATGTTGGCTTACCTGGCAAATTCGACGCTGCGGCTTTCCCGCACCACCGTCACCTGAACCTGTCCTGGATACTCCATGTCCTGCTCGATCCGACCAGCAATCTCTCGAGCCAGAATCGTCGCTTTGGCATCCGAAACCCGTTCGGGTTGCACGATCACCCGAACCTCGCGGCCCGCCTGAATCGCAAAGGCGTTTTCGACACCGGGAAAGCTGACGGCAATCGTCTCGAGTTGTTGCAGGCGTTTGACGTAAGTCTCGAGGTCTTCGCGGCGAGCGCCCGGCCGTGCGGCACTGATCGCATCGGCGGCGGCGGCGAGGACACTGTAGACGCTCTCACCGTTTTCGGGGTCGTGGTGGTGCGCAATCGCGTCGATGACCTCAAATGGCTCGCCGAAGCGCCTGGCAAGGTTGATGCCGATTTCGACGTGTGTGCCTTCGATCTCGCGGTCGATGCTCTTGCCGACATCGTGCAGCAGTCCGGCGCGACGGGCGAGGACGGCATCCAGGCCGAGTTCTGCCGCCATGATGCCGCAAAGGTGCGCGACTTGGATCGAGTGCTTCAAAACATTCTGGGCGTAACTTGAGCGGAAGTGCATCCGGCCCAGAAGCTGGAGCAATCCGGGTTTGAGGCCGACCACGTTGGCCTCGATTGCGGCTTCTTCGCCACGCTCGAGGATGTAGGTTTTCATTTCGTCCTGGGCTTTGGCGACAACTTCTTCGATCCGCGTTGGGTGGATGCGTCCGTCTTGCACCAGTTGCTCGAGGGCTTTGACGGCGACCTCGCGGCGGATCGGGTTGAAGCTCGAGAGGATCACGGCCTCGGGTGTGTCGTCGATGATCAGGTCCACGCCGGTCAGGGATTCGAAGGCGCGAATGTTGCGACCCTCACGTCCAATGATCCGGCCCTTCATGGCGTCACTTGGGATTGGGACGACGCTGACGGCCATGCTCGCGGTGGTCTCAGAGGCGCTGCGTTGAATCGCCTGGGCAATGATCTGTTGCGATTGGCGTTTGACATCCAAGTTGACCTTGTTCATCATCGATTTGACGCGAACGGCCTTCTCTTCCTCGAGTTCGGCCTCGAGTTTGGACAGAATCTGCTCGGCGGCCTGCTCGCGGGAGAGTTGCGCGACCTCGTAGAGTTTGACGTCCGCCTCGTGGATTTTACCCTCGAGCACTCCCTGCAATTCCAGGGTTCGGCGCGTGTCGGACTCAAGTTTTTCTTCGAGTGCGTCCAGTTTCAGGGCTCGAGCATCGAGTTGTTCGCCGCGCCTAGAGAGGCGTTCGGTTTCGGCGCGGGCCTCGTCGCGTTCGGAACGCACGGCGTCACGGTCGGCACGCAGGGTTTCGCGTTCGCCTCGGACGGCCTCGCGTTCTCGTTTGATGTCCTCTTCGAGACGGGCTTTCTCGTCTAAAAGAGCGGCTCGGGCTTGAACCTCGGCATTTTGTCTGGCACGTTCGGTGTCGGTCGAAATTTGCAATTTGGCATTGTCGATGTCTGTCTGTGCTTGACGGCGGGCGTTTTCGATTTCATTTTGTGCTTGGCGACGGGCGGCTTCAAGTTCGGTTTGGGCTTGTCGTCTGGTGGAGTCGGCTTCGCGCTGTGCGACCTCGCGGATTCCCGCGTCGGCCTGTTGGCGTGTCTCGAGCGTGCGTTGAAAGTTCCCGTTCGCCCAAAAGTAAATTGCTCCGGCCCCGACGAGCAAGCCGACGATGGCAGAAATAAATACTTCCATGTGGGCTCCTCTCGAGAAATGTTGTCAGCCAGCCGCAAGCGCAGACCACCAAAGGCGAAGGTCTTGAGCAAGGCGAGCAGGCTGTGAAGGCTGTAGTTCATTTTTGGATTGCTCCGCGAAAAGTCTAACATCCTGTTCGGCTTTTGAAGCAGGTGAATAACACTGTTGGTGTGTGGATTGCACCGCGAGTTCAAGTTTCGGCTTCGTCCAAACTGTTCTTGACTTGCTGGGTGGAGGAGAGGATGTGGGCTTAACTCGAGCCTGGAACGGTGTGTGATCTGGTTTGTGTTGAGGTGGATCGGTTGGGATTCAGACCTGTTTGCACACAATCTGTTCCCAATGCGACATTTGACCCACAACCCTGCCATTCCTTCCCTAAACTCAAGCCATGTCCACTGTTCTCGTGCTCGACGACGAACCAACCCTGGTAAAACTTGTCGAGGCCATCCTCAAAGGCAACGATTATGAGGTTCACGCCTTCACCCGCGCCAAAGACGCACTCTCCGCCCTCGAAGGTGAATTGATCCCGGATGCCTTCGTTTGCGATATTTCGATGCCAGTGATGAACGGTTACGAGTTCTGCTCGAGCGTTCGCACCTTCGAGAAGTTCCGCACCACCCCATTCATCTTCCTGTCCGGTCTGGCCGAACGTGGCGATATTCGCAAAGGCATGAACACCGGGGCCGACGATTACCTGACCAAACCGTTTGAACATCACGAACTGCTCGAGGCGCTCGAGGTGCGATTGCGTCGTGCCGAGGAGATTCGCCCACCACGTCAACTTGGCGTCATGGCCCGAGGCTTGGGTGAGGCCAGCGTTAGTTGGGATTCCAACGAAGTCACTTGGGGTTCCAAAAAAGCCGCCGAATTCTTCTTCTACCTGCTCGAGCATCCGGGCGGCAGCACCACCTGGGAGGCCGCCGAAGCCCTCTGGCCGGAAAAGGACGAAACCCGCGCCGCCAGCGTTTTCCACACCACCCTGCACCGATTGCGCAAAACGCTCGAGGCCGACGCCGTGCAATCTGCGAATCGCCGTTACTACCTGAACCCGGACCTCGAGATCACTTACGATGTTCGCACCTACCTCGAGGCCGCCAAGACTGCTCAAGAAACGCCAAGCCTCGAGATTTTCGATGCCGCTGTGAGCATGTACCGTGGGCCGTACCTGGCCGGATTCGACAGTGAATGGTGTGAGGATCGCCGCGAGGCATTGCACGCCACCCACTTGGGCTTGCTGCTCGACGCCGCCAAGATCGCCGAAGGCCGAGGCGAATCGCGCCGCGCCGCCTGGTACGCACACCTGGCCGCCGCGCACGAACCCTTCGCCGACACCGCCTGGAACGACCTCGCCCGACTCTGGGACGGCATGGGTGACTCGAGACGCGCCGCGAACGCAAGGGCGCGACAACTGGCCTGGGACGAGTAAAAACCAAGTGCAAAGTGGAAAGTTCAAAGTGGAAAGTTCAAAGTGGAAAGTGGAAAGTTCAAAGTGAAAGTCAAAGGCTCGAGGGTTGAGGCTTTGGCTTTTTCTTGTGTAGAGGATTTCTTGAACATGCTCGAACCAAAGGCAACTTCTGAACGGTTCAGTCTGATGGTCTGTCTCGAGGTTGGATTGAACTCGAGCCGAGATTTCCATTCATGCCGACTCTTACCCGATTCTTTGCTGGCCTACAGTGCTCAGAGACCCAGCATTGACGGCTGTGGGTTGTAGCCTCGAACAATGGCTGTGACATCCGCGTTTGGTCGATTCGTTTCATTGCGTGCCTTGGGCAACGGCGCGATGGGCGAAGTCTTCCTTGGTGCGGACCCGGACGAGGCGAATCCAAAACCGGTCGCCATCAAACTGCTCAAAAATCCGCTCCCAGCGCTCGAGGCACGGTTCCGGCGCGAATTTCGTGTCTTGCAAAAACTCGAGCATCCCTATGTGGTTCGCGTGCTCGAGTTCGGTGAGGGCAGCAAGGGTTCGTACTTGGTCATGGAGTTCATCGAGGGCACGGACCTGTCCCAATGGCAGGGTGAACCTCCGGGCTCGCTCGATGGGATTCGCCGCACGGTCAAGATTGCCAGCAAAATCGCTCAGGGGCTCGAGCACGTGCATCGTGCCGGTGTGATTCACCGTGATTTGAAACCAGAGAACATTTTGGTCGATTCGCATGACACGCCGAAAATCACAGATTTTGGTCTGGCTCGAGATACGAATGCGAGCGCGATGACGCACGCCGGACGTGGCGGATTTCTCGGCACGCTCTTGTACGCCGCGCCGGAGCAGATTCAGGGTCGGTCCTTGGATCACCGTGCCGATCTGTACGCCTTCGGGATGCTCTTGTACCGCCTGCTGACAGGGGAGACCGCTTTCGGTGATCGGGATGTTGGTCAGATCGTTCTGGCGCAACTGCGCGAACGCCCGCGAGCACCCAGCGCCCTCAATCCGGCGATCCCGGCGAACCTCGAGCAAATCATCATGCAGTTGCTCGAGAAAAATCCAGCGGACCGGCCTGACAGCGCCGCGCACGTCCAAGGCTTGCTCGAAATGGTCAATTCTGATTTGAAAGTCTCCAACAGCACCTCGAGCATGACCTTGACTGGATTTGAGGGCTTAACGGTTGCCGATCTGGGCCTCGAGCCACAAGGGTTGCTCGAATCGCCATTCTTGGGCCGAGAACCGCTGCTGGCCGAAACCTTGCGCGTCAAAAGTCCGGCCGTACTCTTCGAGGGCGAAACAGGCATCGGCAAGACACGACTTTTGCGCGAGTACCTGCGTGAACGCAGCTTTGAAGGTTGCCGTAGCTTCGAGGCCACACCCAGTCCCGGCTTGCGCTTGCCGCTCGAGGCGCTCGCGCAATGGCTTCGTGCTGCCCTGACTCGAGCACGAACGCAGGCCACACCGATGCTCGAGTTGCTGCTCGACATGGAAGGCCCAACCCTCGCCAATCTCGTACCAGAATTTGAGCGCACACCACTGACGATGACCGGTGGGCAGGCGCAATTCACGTTGTTTGCCAGTGCCTTGCGCTTCTTGGTCCAGATCAGTGACCGGCCTCTGGTGCTGGCCCTCGAGCATGCCGAACGTGCTGATGAGGCGACACTGGCGTTCGTCTCTTTCGCGTTGCGCAACCTGTCCAACACCATCTCATCGGGCGGACAGGGCCTGAGGTTCGTGATCACCAGCCGTCTCGAGGCCGTCAGTGAAACCGTGCGCAATGGCATCCAGGCGCTCGAGACCGAAGGTCTTTTAACGCGCTTTCTGCTGCCGCCGCTGGCACTCGCAGACGCCGAACAGATGGTTCGCGCCATGCTCGGCGGACCGACCGACACGGCCTTGATCGAACACGTGGTTGAACGTTCACGCGGCAACCCGTGGATGGCCAGCGAAGTCCTGCGCGAACTGCTCGAGACCGGGCAGGTCTTCAAACGCCGTCGCTATTGGGAATGGACGAGGCGCGAGGCGGGTCTCAGTCCGGGCTTGCGCGAGGCGTTCGAGGCGAGATTCCTGAAGCTGACCACCAGCGCCCAAGAACTTGCCGCGTTCGCCGCCGTGATCGGCGAAGTGCTCGATTTTGATTCGCTCCTGGAACTTTCAGGGCTCGAGGAAAATCCGCTCTTGGATGACCTCGAACGCTTGATTCGTGCCAAAGTCCTGATCGAAGAACGCCGAGGCCGAACCGAGCTTTACCGCTTTGCGCACCCATTGATGCGCGAGGCAGCACTCGAGGGCTTGTCCGCCCGTCGCCGCCGCACCTTGCACGCCCGTCACGCCGATTCGCTCGAGGCCAAAGGTGCAGAACCAGCGGTGCTGGCCGTACACCTTGCGCTCGCCGGGCTTGGTGAACGGGCTGCAACGCAGGCGCTCGAGGCGGCACGACGCGCTGAAGCTGTTTTTGCCCTCAGCGATTCCGAGGCGGTCGTGCGGCAAGCGCTGGCGGCGCTCGAGCCCGTGTTCCAGAACGAAGTGGCGTCTTTGCAGCCTGCGCTCTCGGCAGAGGCTCAGGTGTTACGCTCCGGGCTCGAATTGGTGCTCGGCAAGATTGCAACCTTGACTGGCCGCAGCGAAGAGGCCGAACAATTGTTGAAAACCGTGCTTGAACGCGGTGATCAAACGCAAGCCGAAACCAAGCTGGCACTCGCCAGGTTGTACCAACGGCAATCGCGTTGGCCCGAAGCTATCGAACTGCTCGAGCCAAACTTGGGCGCAGACACCAGCGCGGACACCTGGTGCGCCCTCGTCTCGAGCTTGCGATTATCCGGTCGTGTCGAACAAGCACTCGAACGGGCTACCGATGCCGAAATGCATTTGAAACCCGAACCCGGCTGGCAGAGTTTCCTCGAGCAACAACGGGCCAGCGCTTACCTCAGCCTTGGGCAGACCGAACGGGCTCAAGACCATGCCAGTCGAGCGGTGGCGCTCGCAGAAGCGCTCAAAGACCCAGAGGCATTGTCACGAGCCTTGATTACCTTGGGGCGCATCGAACGCAAGCTGGTTCGTTACGCCGATGCGCTCGAGCATTACGAACAGGCGCAGGCGGCCTTGACCAAACTCGGTGATTTGCGCGGCATCGCGGCAATAGAAATCAACATCGCGGCTGTGCTGTTGGATTCCCGTGACTTTTCGACGGTGATCGCACGGCTCGAGAATGCCCTCGAGATCGCTGAGCGTGGCGGCTATCAGGACTTGATCGCCAGCGTTTATTACAACCTCGGTGAGGCGCATGCCTATCTTGGGCAGTTTGAACAGGTGACACAATTTGCGGACCTGGCGGTGCAAAAATACGCCCAACTGTCCGGCACAAAAATGCTGGTCAATTCGCTGCTGATGCTGGCACAAGTTCAGGTGGTCCAAGGCCTCGACCCAACAAACACCCTGCAAACCGCCGGGGCCATCGTGCGCAAGGTCGAAGAGTGGCAGGAATTCACGCTGGTCGAGGCGCGATGGCAACTCAAGCACGAACCCGAACGGGCGATCACGCTGCTCTATTCATTGCGCGAACGCAACCCAGACTCGGATGAGGTGCGCTTGCTCTTGGTGGAGGCCCTCAGAACAGTTGGTCAGACTGACGAGGCGCGGTTGCTGCTCAAAGACGCCAGTGCGGATGCCATGGCGGGCGTTCAGGCTGGACTCGAGATGGCGCTCGGCCTGCAAGCCCCAGATTGGTTCGGTGTGCGCGAACAACTCGAGCAGCATGGGCACTGGGTTTGGATGACCAACCTGAGCGTCTGGCGTGCTTGAAGCCCAGAACCCTCCAGTCGGGTCGATCTGAATGGAAATCCATGAAGTTCCCAAGCAATGTGCCACAAACGCACGGTTGCTTTTCGCCTGTGTTCACGCGGTTTCGGCGACCTGAAGACCTGTAAGAGTCTCGTCAGTCGCTTGAGCTTAAAACCGTACACGGATCACGGGATTCTCATTCTAAATGAGCCTCGCAATCCGAGATTCCTGGAAGTTGATGGGCCGCCCGGAGCAACAGGCGTTCACACAGCACCCCAGACGAATCGAATGTCGTGGAGGCTCGAGTGCGAACCCATCATCTCTTACAACTTTCCCTGCCAGTTTTGGCGTTTCTCGTAGCCTGCGGCGAAACACCAAACCTGCGAAACACTGAGGGCACGGGCGATACGAGCACCATCAACGGTTCGGTCGCCGCCTCCAAAGCGGTCGATGTGGACCTTGAAGCCACCATGCCAATCATGCGCACGCAATCGACCCGACTGCGAGCAAAGACCACGACCAGCAACGATGCCTTCAACGCGCTCCTGAGTCTCGAGGGCACCTCTGTTCTGGCCGTGAACGCCGATGGTCAAGTCCTCGGCTCGAGCCCGATTGCCAGCGATGGTTCGTTCTCGATTCCGACACTTAAAAATCAGATCGTTGCTCTGATGCTCGCCAACAAAGGTGCGAGCGGCGCATGGGTTTGCCAGCAACCCCTCGAGTACAACGATGGCACCATTTCGCAAACGGCGGTCCTGAAATCCAACAGTGCCCAGATTCAGGCCGGGCGTTTCAGCTTCAAGGCCGCAACCGGTCGCGCCAGCAGTGCGACCAATCAGGCAACCATCACCCCGATCCCCGATCCTCGATTCTCGAGCGATTCCTTGGATGGCTTCCAACGTTGCGGCAACCCGAACGTCGAAGAAATCGTGGTCCGTGGCGATTACAACATCATCTGGCCACAAGGCTTGAACGCCAACGATCCGGTGCGTGGCTTCAATCGCTCTCTGGTTTTTGGCTTGGACACCAGCGTGACCGGCAAACCACGCTTCGTCGGTGCCGGAACCGTCAACGCGCAAGGTCAACTCGAGATCCGCGTGCGTCACGAGGCGGGCGCGAGCGTCAAGCTTTCACCCACGATTGCCGATGAACGCAGCTTCGAGGCCCTGAACGGCACCAGCGTACTGATGCCAACCTGGAACATGGGCATCCCCGCCAGCGATGTCAGCAAGAACAGCGACTTTGGTGCGATCAACGCCGAAATCGCTCAGGCCAAAGGTGACGTGGTTTCCTCGACTGATGCGGCACAAGTTGGGGCCAGCATCAATGCCAATTTCAAAACCAAACCTGGCGAGATCGCTCAATCCCAAACCGTGACCAGCGATCCCGTTCTGGCCGGACAGGGCGGCACGTTCAGCCTGCTGGTGCCAAAACCCGTCGATGCGAACGCAACATTTTCTTTGAAAGTCGTCAGTTTGGACAAGCTCGAGGCGGTTCAGGATGTCTTGCAACCCAACCAACCATCGATTGATCAACCCAAGCACCTGAAAACCCAACCGCTGAACAGCATTCGCACAACGCAATTCGGCACACTCGAGGATGATTCGATTCGCGCCATGACTTTGGATGTGCAACAGAACTTGATTGTGCTCGGCGAGACCAGCGGCGCACTGAACGGGTCTAACCTGGGCAATCAAGATTTGTTTGTCAAAAAATATGCGCTGGACGGTTCGATCCTGTTCACATCACAGTTCGGCTCGAGCGACAACGATGTTGCCCGTGGCCTGCTGCTTCGACCCGACGGCACGCTGCTGGTGGCGACGTACAACTCGAGCCTTGGACAAGTTGGACTGATCAAATTGGATTCCGGTGGTGGTGTGATCTGGACGGGACAGGTTTCGATTCCCAACGAAACCAGCCTGAACATCACCAGCTTGCAGCAAGACGCGAACGGCAACGTTTACATCGCTGGCACCTCTGACGGACTGCAACGAAACACCGGCATGGATGCGCTGGTGGCGATGTACTCGAGCGCCAACATCGATCAGAACGCCTCATTCCCGCTGGTCTCGTGGTCCAAAA
>JAYURE010000714.1:0-9356 GCA_043756345.1 Deinococcales bacterium
CCAGTACAGTCCTGCCGACACGCCGACCTGTGACTTCTTCTCTTTCAATTCAAGCTCGAACATCGGCACGCCCAAGTAATCTTCGATCTCGGTGGGCAGGATTTCGTGGACACCTTCCCAGGGATTCTCGAGCAACTTGCGGGCGGCTTTGCGGGTCAGTTTGCTGATCTGCCGATCCAGGTTGCGAACGCCTGCCTCACGGGTGTATTCCTGCACGATGCGCTCGAGCGCGGCGTCTGAGACGGTGATTTTGTTCTCGAGGCCGTGAGATTTGATCTGGCGTGGCAGTCGGAAGTTCTTGGCGATTTGCAATTTTTCTTGCATCGTGTAGCCAGGAATTTCGATGACTTCCATGCGGTCCAAGAGTGGGCGCGGAATGGTGCTCAGGCTGTTCGCGGTCGTGATGAACATGACTTTGGAGAGGTCGTATTGCACTTCGAGATAGTGATCCTGGAAGGTGTTGTTCTGTTCTGGGTCCAGCACCTCGAGCATCGCGCTCGATGGGTCGCCGCGCCAATCGCTGCTCATCTTGTCGATCTCGTCCAAGAGGAGGATTGGGTTGGTGACACCCGCAGTTTTCATGCTTTGAATGATGCGTCCGGGCATGCTGCCGATGTAGGTGCGGCGGTGGCCGCGAATTTCGGCCTCATCGCGCACGCCGCCCAAGCTCATGCGGACGAATTGACGGTTGAGTGATCGGGCGACACTCTTGCCGAGGCTGGTCTTGCCAACACCGGGAGGTCCAACCAGGCACAGAATCGGGGCGCGAAGTTCGCCGTCGTCCACGCGGTCTTTGGCGCTTGGGGCATCTTTCTTCTCGTTATTTTCTTTGGCTTCGGCCTCTGCCGCCTCGCGCATTCCTTGCGTCAATTGCCGGACGGCCAGGAATTCAATGATGCGTTCTTTGACATCCTCGAGTCCGTAATGGTCTTCATCCAGAATTTCGCGGGTGCGTTTGATGTCGAGGATTTCTTCGTCGCGTTTGGTCCATGGCGTTTCGATCAGCCAGTCCAGGTAGTTGCGAACGACGGTTCCTTCTGGGCTGCCACCGGGCGTGCGCTCGAGACGTGCGAGTTCCTTGAGGGCTTTCTCTTGCACCTTTTCGGGCATCCCGACGGCCATGATTTTTTCGCGCAGTTCTTCGACTTCGGCCGGGCCGTCCTCGCCGCCACCGAGTTCCTTGCCGATGGCTTTCATCTGTTCGCGCAGGTAGTATTCGCGTTGGTTTTGGTCCATTTGTTCTTTGACGCGGGCGGCAATTTTTTTGTCCATCTCGAAGTTCTCGAGGTCACGGTTCAAGAATTGCAGCACTTTCCCGAGGCGTTCGCGGATGCTGGCGGTCTCGATGATCGTTTGCCGGTCGGCGACATCCCAGGTGTTGTGATGCGCGACTTGATCGGCCAGTGCGCCGGGTGCAGTCAGGTTGCGGACGTACTCGAGTTGAATGTTGTCCATGCGTAAGTTCTTGTTTTGCGCGACGTATTTCTCGAAGCCATCTTTGACTTCGCTGACCAGCACTTGCACCTCGCGGGCGTCACCGGTCGTGTCGTCAGAGACCGTTTCGACGATGGCGCGAAGGTATTGCACCGGCAGGTAATCGATGACCTTGGCCCGCTCGAGGCTTTCGACCAGCACATCCAGCGTGCCGTCTTGCAATCGCACAACTTGTTTGATCGTGGCGAGCGTGCCGTACTCGAAGAAGTCCTCGCCGGTCGGTTCGTCAATGCTTTGATCGCGTTGCGTCAACAACAACACGCGACGGTCTGCGGCTTGAGCCTCTTCAACGGCGCGACGTGATTTCATGCGGCCCACGGCAACGCCGAAGGTCACGCCTGGCATGATGACCATGTTTCTGAGTGCCAAAACGGGTAATTCCCAACGCATAGTGCCTCCAGTGTGTCTTGCAGAATTCGGGGGCGCTCTTGACGGGTGGCGCTGGACCTGGAGCACACTTTTTGGTGGTGCTTGAGACCGTGGAAGTGATGCGATTCTACCAGTTGAATCTGACAGTTTTCTGTCCGTTTAGCGTGTGAAAAAGCTCATGGTTTTTGAATCTAAAAATTTCGCCGTGATGCTCGAGGAATCGATGCTTCTACTTGTTCTTACGCATGAGGTTTTGGCTTGGATTGATCTAACCTAACCTCGAGCCGAAGATTACACCCGGCTCGAGGTATTTGTATGTATTCTAAGTTGCCTTTACGCCGACTTCTTGAGTGTGTTCGACTCAACTTTAACCTGGGACCCAGTTCGAGCTTCAAGCGAACTCAAGGATGGTCCGAGCGCATCGAGTGGCGTATCCAAATGCAATGGTTCCATGCGAATCGATTTGATGTCCGGGCGTGGCAACTCAAACATGATGTCGGTCATTGCCGCCTCGAGCACGGCCCGCAGGCCACGAGCGCCGGTGCCTCGCTTGATGGCACGGCCAGCGACCTCACGCAAGGTTTCTGGGGCAAACTCGAGGTTGACACCGGAGAGGCCCAGCAAGGTTCTGTACTGTGTTGCCAGAGCGCCGCGAGGTTCGGTCAGGATTCGCACGAGGGCATCCTCGTCGAGCATCTGTAACTGCACCACCAACGGCAGACGACCCACAAATTCTGGAATCAAACCAAACTTGACCAAATCCTCGGGAATGACTTTCATCTGGATTTTCGTGTCGTCCGGCTTGACGAAACTGACTTTCTTCTGATCCGTGCGTTGCCGTGCAATGTCCTCAAGCCCATCGAATGCGCCGCCGCAAATGAACAGGATGTTCTTCGTGTTGATCTGCACCAATTCCGCGCCCGGATGCTTGCGCCCACCTTGCGGTGGCACGTTGGAAACCGTTCCCTCAATGATCTTCAAGAGCGCCTGTTGCACGCCCTCACCCGAAACATCTCGAGTGATGCTGGCCCCTTCAGACTTGCGGGCTACCTTGTCGATCTCGTCGATGTAAATGATGCCACGTTCCGCTGCGCTCGGGTCCATGCCCGCCGCGTGCAGCAATCGCACCAGGACATTTTCGACATCATCGCCCACATACCCAGCCTCGGTCAGCGTGGTCGCGTCGGCAATCGCAAATGGCACGTGCAGCATCTTCGCCAAACTTTCGGCCAAGAGCGTCTTACCGGTTCCGGTCGGACCAATCAACAAAATATTTGATTTGAATAAATCCGAATCGGGATGTTTGAGGCGTTGATAATGGTTGTAGACCGCCACAGACAACGCTTTTTTGGCCGCGTCCTGACCGATCACGAATTCGTCCAAGTACGTTTTGATCTCTCGAGGTGCAGGCAAATTCGGCAATTCAAAAGTGCTGGATTTTGGCTTTTTTTGTGCGTCCAAGACATCCTTGGCCCGGTCCACGCATTCGTTACAGATGTAAACCATGCCCTGCGGAGCCTCGATCAAATGCTCGACTTCCGGGTGCGCCCGACCACAAAAGTTACAACGCGCCTCGGGCCTCATGATGCCTCCGACAGCGATGAGCGATCAGCGATGAGCGATGGGCAAAAGCAGGAAAAGCTTGTGCTCGAGTTTGATTCAATGATCTCAGGTAGCAATGAACTCGAGCAATTAGGAGTTGACCCCATTGCCCATTGCCCATTGCCCACTGCCCTCCTCATTCCTCTGATCCCTTCAGACCATCGGTGAAGGACTTCGGCATGATTTCAACAACCTCATCGATCAATCCGTACTTTTGCGCCTCGATGGGCGACATGAACAAATCGCGTTCCATGTCCTTCATGTTCTTCTCTCGAGGTTGACCCGTGTGCTTGACGTACAAGTCACCCATGATGTCACGCAAGGCAATGATTTCCCTGGCTTGGACTTCAACATCCGGCGTGTTGCCCCGGAAACCGCTCGAGCCTTGGTGAATCATGATCCTCGAGTGTGGCAATGCGGTGCGGCGGCCTTTGGTTCCGGCCATCAACAGCACGCTGCCCATGCTCATGGCGATGCCGACGCAGGTGGTGCGAATTGGGGCACGCACGAACTGCATCACGTCGTAGATCGCAAGGCCCGCGTAAACTTCGCCACCGGGTGAATTGATGAACAATTGAATCTCGCGCTCCGGGTTCTGTGTGTCCAACAACAAGAGTTGCGCGACCACAACATTCGCCACCTGCGAATCAATCGCCGTGCCAATGAAAATAATCCGGTCCTTTAAGAGTCTCGAGTAAATGTCGTAACTGCGTTCGCCGCGCCCAGTCTGTTCGATCACGTATGGAATCATGTGTAGGTATTTTCTCCCTCTCGAGCCGTCGCCTGCAACTCCGGGCTCACAATTGAAACCAGCTTACCCCGAGACGGCAGAAGCTGAAGGGTCAAGGGTCACGGCGGGTAGCCTCAGATTGGGACAAAGGAAGGGAAGTTGAAAGTTGAAAGTTCAAAGTGGAAAGAAAAGGCTCGAGCCTGACGCACTTTCCACTTTCCACTTTTCACTGCTTTTTGCTCAAGAACCCGTAAGTCCCATTTCACGGCTGCACCTAGTCACGGCGAAGTCAACAACCGAGGCTCGAGGTATAAAAACGGGCCGCAAGCGCGACCCGTTGAAGTGGTGTGTCTCGAGGTTTCAGTCTGCTGGGTTGGGTTTGATCAGGCTTGGCCCCAGGTTGACTTCGATGGTGCGTTTGACGCGCTCGACAGCTTCGCGGACGACATCACCGTTGATGATCTCGTGCTCGAGGAGGGCGCTGGCAACGTCGTGCATGGCTTGCGCGTACTCGCCGAGAATCTTTTTGGTGCGGGTGTAGTTGCGTTCTAGGATGTCGCGGATGTCTTCGTCGATCAGGCGTGCGGTTTCTTCTGAAACTTCGCTGCGGTTGACCAGTTGTTCACCCAAAAATACAGGGCCGCTCGAGCCGCCCCAGGCGATGTTGCGGAAACGGTCGCCCATGCCCCACTCGAGGACCATGCGCCTTGCAAGGTTGATGTTCATTTGGAAATCCCCGGCTGCGCCCGCGCCAATCGTGCCGATGAATTCTTCTTCGGCGGCGCGACCTCCGAAGGCCATGGCGAGACGGGCTTCGGCCTGTTCTTTGGAAATGTCCAGGGATTCGGTCTCTTCGGTCGGAATGAACATTGTCACGCCACCGGTGCGGCCTCGGGGCACAATCGAAACTTTGGATGGCTTCATCGCGTGCTCGAGGACTTGTGCGACCACGGCGTGTCCAGCTTCGTGGTACGCGGTCATGCGTTTGAACTCGGCGGTCAGGACGAGGCTTGGACGCTCGAGGCCGAGGGTGATCTTGTCGAAAGCGCGAGAGAAGTCTGGATCGCCAATCGCGGTTTTGCCCAAGCGTGCAGCCTCGAGTGCGGCTTCGTTTGCCAAGTTTTTGAGGTCCGCGCCGCTCATACCTGGGGTCATCTTGGCGAGGCCGAGGACATCGACGCCAGGTTCGACGGGTTTATTTTTCAAGTGCACGTTCATGATCGCTTCGCGTTCTTTCAGGGTTGGCAAGCCGACGGTCACTTGACGGTCGAAACGGCCCGGACGAAGGAGCGCATGGTCGAGAATGTCTGGACGGTTCGTTGCCGCCATGACGATCACGCTGGTCGATTTGTCGAAGCCATCCATCTCAGTCAGGATTTGATTGAGGGTCTGTTCGCGTTCGTCGTGACCGCCGCCGATGCCTGCGCCGCGCTTGCGACCAATCGAGTCCAACTCGTCGATGAAGATGATCGCGGGGCTGGCTTTGCGTGCATCCTCGAACAGGCTGCGAACTCGAGATGCGCCGACGCCGACGAACATTTCCATGAATTCCGAGGCTGAAACTGTGAAGAACGGCACGCCCGCCTCGCCCGCAATGGCTCGAGCCAGCAGGGTTTTACCGGTTCCGGGAGGGCCAACCAAAAGCACGCCCTTGGGGATCTCCGCGCCAATCGCGTGGTACTTGCCGGGGTTTTTGAGGAAATCGACAACCTCAACCAATTCCTTTTTGACTTCCTCGTGACCGGCGACATCGCCGAACGTCGTGTTGACTTTGCGTTCACGACCGTACTGTTTGGCCCGAGACTGACCGAACTGCATGACCTGTCCCTGACCGCCGCTCGAGCGCATCATGATGAAGTAAAAAAAGCCCAAGAACAGCAGGAACGGCAAGAAGTTGATTAAGAGCGGCAACCAGTTCGATGGCGTGCGAAACGCATATGTCACACCCTTCTGGTTCAGCGTCGTGATCAGCCCCGTGTCTGGCGTGCTCGAGGTGGGCAGTTGCGTTTGAAATTTCGCACTGACTTTCTCCTCGCCGCTGGTCGTGGCGACCCGTTCGGGTTGCTTGAGGGTGATGTCAACGATTTCTTCGGCAAAACTGACGTTATCGATCTTGTTAGAATTCACCAACTGAAGGAAGGTGTTGTACGGAATGGCGCTGCGGTTCGTGCCGGTGGTTGAGAAATTCAGCAGTCCGACGGCGACGACGAGCAGCAGAACGATGATCCAGGGATTGATGCGGTTCAAGAGGGCCTCCAAGCCGTTTTTGATTCGGGCAGATAAGATTCGGCGAGATAATACAGTGGGTAGACGATACCGTTGCTGGCTTCGCCGTGATGGTCTCAGGATACACCGGTCTGCCTGTGAAACATTGTGCGAAGTATTGCAAGTTGCGTCTGGTCGGCTCAAGAAAGTTATGGGTCGAGTACCAAGCTCGAGGATGACGTTAAGCCCACTTGGGCCGGGCAATCAAGCCAGTCAATCATCAAGCCAGTCAATCATCAAGCCAGTGAATCATCGGCTCGGGTTGAAGGCTCGATCAGGACGCCCACTTGCGATCAGGCTCGAGCATCCCGCCATAAATCAACACAGGTCAACACAGGTCAACACAGGTCAACACATTGGATCAACACAGCGGATCGACTCGAGGTCAGATTAAGCTGACCTGATCAAGCCCGCAGGTCATGATCACCGCCAACAAACAATTCACGAGCGCATGAAACAATGAAGTATGCGAAAAATCTTGTCGGTTACAACCGCCATTCTCTCGAGCAGCCTGTTCTGCGCCCAGGCTACGGAACTGACCATCTATCCATCGTTCGCCGAGGTGCGCGAAACCGTTCAAGTCTCCGGCCCGCAATTCGATTGGACTCCACCGGCGGACCTGAACCAATTCCTGATCCTCGGCAGCCTCGAGTTGATCGATCCAACCGTGACCAGCCTGAGTTTGCTGGCCGCACCGCAAAGCATCCTGAGTTTGTACGAGGGCAAGGAAGTCAAAGTCTGGTTTCATGACGAGTTTGTTTCCGCGAAAGTCATCAATGCCGAATCGTTCCTGTTCGAGATTGATGGTGCGTTCATTCAAATCGGTAACGCCGAAGTCCTCTATCCGAGCCTGGATGGATTGCGTTACGTCCCGACGTTCTCATGGCAACGCACCGGCAGAGTGCTGCAAACGCAATTGCGTTACGCGACCACGGCCATCGCCTGGGAAAACACGCGCTATACCCTCAACCTGCAAGACTCGAGCAAGCCTTCGGACTCAGCCTCGAACGCAACCGCCTCTAACACAATCACCTCGAGCTTGACCGCCTGGGCGGATATCAGCAACCAAAGCGGCGTGAAGTTTGAGGCTCCGAAAGCCACGTTCTTCGCGGGCGATGTGTTGCCACAATACGATCAGGATCGCTTTCAGCAATCGCAAAACCGCAACATCAACGCACTCGAGAATGTTGCAACTGGGAACGTCTCAGGCCGACAACGGGTCGCCTCGAGTGGCGAAGTCGGTGGCCTGCAACGTTACGAGTACCCGCAAGCCATTCGTTTGAACGCCAAAAGCCGATTGAGCCTGCCGTTCTTTCGCAACAACGTCAACGTGCGGCGCATCCTCGAGTACAGCCGCAACTTTGATTTCAACGCGAATTTCAAGCTTGGTCTGCAACGCACGTACCGTTTTAAAGCGAATCAAGGCTTGCCCGCCGGAACCGTGACGGTGCGCGAAAACGAACAACTTGTGGGTCAAACCGAGATTGTGAATACGCCCAAAGAAACCATCGTCAAAGTCAATCTCGGCAAGGATTTTGATGTCAAAGTCAACCGCAGCGCCCAAACCCTCGAGCGCACCGACAAGATCGAACGGGCCAGAATCGTTTTCATGGTTAAAAACACCAAGGCCCGAGCGGTCAATGTTCGTCTGGTGGAAACGCTGGACGATGCAATCAAGCTCGAGCCGAGCGTATCGACGGGTGGTGCGAAAGGCTTCAAGCGCGTGCCGGGAGCGTTCACCTTCGAGTCCGAATTGGCCGCTGGGAAAACCTTGAGTTTGACGCTGCTTGCAACCCTGAATCGCTGAAACAATGTTGTCCAGGTTCGAGCCGCGAGAAATTTCGGCTCGGGTTTTTCATTGATACGCATCAACAAGCCTTATGTCGGTTATCTGACTGAAATATGACGTTTTGTGTGGCAAAATGATCTCGCAAAGGTTTTTTATGGTTTTTTGCAAAACTCGAGAAAACTTTTGTAAATCAGCTTTAAAGTCTGAAAGTGTTGGTGAATGTTGTGAACTTGCAATTGATCGTGATCGTTTCCCTTTACGTGGGTATGTTCGTCTTCGCTGGATTGGCATTGCGTTACGCCAGTGAATCCCAAGATTTGGGCTTGAAAATTGGCCTGAAGAAAAAAAGCCGCTGATCTCGAGCGACTGGTAGGCTCGGGTCCATGCGTGGAGCCTGGGCCGAAAACCTCGCGGTTGCGCACCTTGAATCCCACGGGCTCGAGGTGCTGGCCCGCAATTACCGCATTCGTGGCGGCGAGATTGATGCCGTCATGCGCGAGGGTACGATCATCGTTTTCGTCGAGGTCAAGCAACGGTCCAGCGATGCTTTCGGCGGGGCGCTCGAGGCGGTCACGGCGCAGAAGATCAACCTGTTGCGCCGGGCGGCCTTGCATTACATGGTCAAAGAATTGCAATCCGATGACCTGCCGTGCCGCTTTGACCTGCTGCTGGTGCATGGCGATGCGCAAAGCAACCGGCTCGAGTGGTTGCAAAACGCTTTCTGATCTGAGCGATTGACTAGCGTGCACTTTTCTCGTTCTCACAAAAGCGCACGTTAAACTCGAGCCATGAAAAAGTTCTTGTTGATCGCCATGCTCGGTCTGGTCGGATTGGTTGGCTGCGTGCCTCAGGAAGTTCCGCCACTGGATGCCGCACCCGCCGATGCTGGCGCGTTTGCCCGCATGAAGTTCGCCTCGCCACCCGAGAAAGTGTTTCCTGCCCTGCGCGATTCGGTCGAGAACGGCACGGGCGACATGTTGATCACCAACGTCTATACGGGACGCAATGGCGTTGCAGCTTTCTGGCAGAAGATCGCCGGTCAGAGCGCCCGCGTGTATTTCACGATCACCGCTGACGGCGAGAACTCGCTGGTCAAGGTCAGTACCG
>JAYURE010000715.1:0-3317 GCA_043756345.1 Deinococcales bacterium
ATACGCCGCCTGTGACGACATGATCGCGCCAGAAGGCTATGGCGAAATCATCGGTGGATCGCAACGCATTCACGATTACGAATTGCTCAAATCGCGAATTCTCGAGCATGGTTTGCCACTTGAGGCGTTCGATTGGTATTTGGATTTGCGCAAGTACGGCAGTGTGCCTCATGCCGGGTTTGGGTTGGGTCTCGAGCGGACAATTGCTTGGATTTGTGGCATTCCGCATTTGCGTGATGCGATTCCGTTTCCGCGCATGTTGACGCGGATGAAACCCTAAAAGGAAAGAACCGCGTTGGTCTGCAACCTCGAGTGTGTTTGATTCGAGTAGCTTGAATTTGTTACGGTCTGTTGGTCAATGTGACGCGTAAGTCAATTAATGTGATTTAATTCACGATTATTCTTAGCTCGTGAATTTTCTCGTCTAATTTGAATCGTGCGGCCAATCCAGCGGATAAATTCACACCCATCTACGAAACGACCGCTTGATTCCGAACGCTAAATGTCCTCGAAACGCCGCCAGCATCGGTGGTCACACCAAACAACGAATCGGCAATTTCCATGGTCGCCTTCTGGTGCGTCACCAAAATAAACTGCGTGCCACGGTCGGCCAGAATCGTCAAAAAATGAGTGAAACGACGGATGTTCGCCTCATCGAGTGGCGCATCCACCTCGTCGAGGACGGCGAGCGGTAAGCCTCGAGCCGTATCGCCCTCGACAAATTCAGGGGCGCTGGCAAGCGCAAACAAGAACGCGAGTGCCGCCATCGTGCGTTCACCGGCAGACAGCAAATGCAGGTTGCGGGTGCGTTTGCCTTTCGGCGTGACGACCAATGCAAGGCCCTCGAGTGCTCCAGCCTCATCACGGACGGTCTCGAGTTCGCCTTCGCCACCGAGCAAGTCCATGACGTAGCTTTTGAACGAATCGCTGACGCGGCGGATCGCCTCGCGCAACTTGGCGGTCACATCACGCTCGAGGGCATCGAGGGCCTGCTCGAGTTCTTCGACGGCGGCCTTGGCGTCGGTCACACTGGTCTCGAGTTCGTTAAGGCGAGCGGATTCGGTCTCGTGTTCTTCGGCGGCGAGGGCGTTGACCGGACCGATCTCCTCGAGTCGGGCACGAATCTGCCCAAGACGCACCGCCCAGGATCGCGTTGTTCCTTCAGGATCGGGTTCGATGATTACGGGCGCAACTTGTTCAAGTAAATCGAAAGTGGGCTCGAGTAATTGGTCTTGACTTTCAGTGATCTCACCTTCGGGCACTTTAAGAGGCAAACCTGCTCCAGCAACGGGTTCGGCCAACAATGTCTCGAGGTTTGCCTCACGGCGGGCACGGGCGAGTTTGGCGGTCTCGAGGGCTTCTCGCGCCTCGGACAATTCGCGTGATGCGTTGGCAAGGTCGGTCTCTCTGGCACGGCGTTGGACCTCGAGCGCATCAAGTTCGGCACGGCTTCCAGCGAGGTTGAGGGCGTCCGCTTCGGCCTCCAAACGAACGATTTCGGGATTGGCAGCCTCGAGACGGGATCGGGCGTCCATCTCAATGTCCTCGAGCACTCCCAAACGGGCATTGATTGCGGTCAGACGGTCTCGAGCGGCGGCGAATCGGGCCAGTGAAGCCTCAAAGGTGCGTTGCTGCTCGAGGAAGACGGCTTTGCGCGAAGTAGCCTCGCGTAAAGTCGCATCGGCCTGACGTTCGTTCTGACGCGAATTGGCAACCCGTTCACTTGCTTGGGCAAGGCCAGCCTCGAGTGGTTCAAGGTCTGGCAATTCCGGCATGTTCAAAGCCGAAAACGCGCCCGGTAGGGATTGTAATCTGGCGGTCACATTGCGGCAACGGTCCTCGAGTGTTTCAAACCGACTGTCGGCGCTGAGCAGGGCCGAACGCAGGGTTTCAAATTCACCGCTGGCGGTTTGCAGGCGTTGATCGATCCTGGAGATCGCATCTCGACCTTCGCCACCGCTGGCACGGGAGGACTCGAGACGGGCCTCGAGCTTTTCGAGTTCCTGTTTGAGTGATTCGAGTTCAGCGGTGACTTCTTTTAAACGGCGGGCTTCAGCAAACGCCTCACCGCCAGTGTCACGACCCCGACCACCGGTGACGGCCCCACCCGGCTCGAGCAATTCACCGTCTAACGTGACCAAGCGCGGACGTTGCGGGTACTTGCGGGCCAGTTCGAGGGCTCGCTCGAGGGTTTCGATCACCAGGGTTTCGCCCAGAAGGTTCTCGGCGACTACGGCGTAATCACATTCAATCAATTCGACGGCCAGACCGCGCACGCCGCGCTCGTTATTGATCGTATTTTCGCGGCGGGGACGAGAACGCAACAGGTCGAGCGGCAGGAACGTAGCGCGACCACCGACCCGTTTGAGGATTTCGATCACCTCTCGGGCCACAGATCCATCGCGGACGACGACGTTCTCGAGGCGACGACCCATGGCCGCGCCGATGGCCGTCTCGAGGTCGGCAGGAACGCGGACCAGATCGGCAACCGGGCCGAGGATGCCATCAATCCCGGACTCGAGGGCTTTTCGCGGACCATGTGAAAGGTGTGTTCGGGCTTGCCTGGCCGCATCGAGTCTTTGCTGCTCTTTGCCGAGCGGAATGCGGGTGGCACGAAGTTCGGCAATGCGCGTCGCATCCTCGGCAATTCGGGCGCTGAGCGTTCCAGCTTCACGCTCGAGACGGTCCAACATCACTCGGGTTGAATCTCGAGCGGTTTGCGCATCTTCGAGCAATGGGTTGAGGCGGTCGCGTTCGGCAAAAACGGTGACGAGTTCGGCATCGACTTCGCTGAGGTCACGCTCGAGTGATTCACGTTCGGCTTCGGAGCGGGCAACCTGGGCGCTGGCCTGGGTGAATTCGCCCTCAAGTGATGCGCGACGGGTTCGTGCCTCGCGTAAATTGGTCTGCCAGCGGGATTCGGTGGCCTCGAGTTCAACGAGTTCGGCGCGGAGACGCTCGAGATCGGATTGCAAGATGGCGATGTCATCCGTCGGTGCAACCGGTTGTTCTGGGGCTTCGAGCGCTTGGATTTTTTCGGCCTCAAGCTCGAGCGATTGGCGTTCTTTAACGGCGGAGGTCAGGCCAGCGTCGGCGGCACTGGCACGTTCGCGCAAGGTTCTGGCCTCACCCGCAAGGCGTTCGACCTCACCGCTGCAACGCGCAAATTCAACTTGCATTCGTTCGCGCTGATTGCGACCCGACTCGAGTTCATGGGTGATCGATTCGATGCGTTGCCCGCAGGTTTCGGCGCTGATACTGGCACGGTCGATCTCACGACCAAACTTTTCGATCTCCTCGCGCAGGGACGCGACCCG
>JAYURE010000716.1:0-3314 GCA_043756345.1 Deinococcales bacterium
GCTGCCTCTGGTGGTGCGACCAATTGTACTTGCATTTCCTTGCCAGATTTTTCTTCTTTGATCGTGACGATGCTGCCCAAGGTCACGCTCGAGCCGTCACCGGCAGTTTCGAGCACGATGGCGCGGGCGAGGGTTTCCTCGAGATCGAAGATGCGTTTTTCAATCTCGCGTTTTTCGTTTTTGGCGGCCTCGAGTGTGTTGTCGTCGTAATCGTCGCTGATGCCGGATTGTTCTTGCAGCCCACGTTCGATTTCCTCGAGTCGGGCTTGTTCGTGCTCCAGGGATTCTTGCAGGCGTTGGAATCCTTCTTTGGTCAGTTTGATTTCGCGTGATTTGAATTCTTGGGACATGGTGTTCCTTTCAATAGTTGAAAGTGAAAAGTTCAAAGTGAAAAGGAACAATCAAAATCAAACCCTTAAATCTCGAGCCTGATCTTTCCACCTTCCACTTTGAACTTTTTACTGCTTTGATTTTCAGTCTGCGGCCACCATAAAATCACTCAGATCGGCTCGAACTGGTTCGGGTTTGATGATCTGCCCCGGTTGCATTTCGATGGTCACGCTGTTGCCCGCAAATTCGTCTTTCCAACCGATTTCATCCAGGGCTTTGCGCCAACCGCCATACGATTCGTCATCTTTGAGCATGAATGCAGCTTTGGCAATTTCGGGTCCGCCTCGAGCGATGACGTTCTCGACCCAGGCCCATTTCGCGGAAACATTACGCAACTCGAGATCACGGCGCAGTTCTTTTTGAATGCGTTTGAAACGTTTTTCGATCACGTCCACACCGGCGAACGGATCGGCATGGTGCGGCGTGTGGCGTTTGGGCACGAATGGACTAATGCCCATGGCGGTGCGGGTGATTTTGGACAGTCGTTTTGAAAAATCGATCAACTCCGTAATGTCGTCATCGTTTTCTGGTGGCAAACCCATCATCATGTAAACCTTCAGGCTCGAGAATCCGAGGTCTTTGCTGATCTGCGCGGTGCGCAAAAGATCCTCTTCGGAAATGCCTTTTTTCATCCAGTCGCGCAGGCGTTGGCTGGGCGCGTCTGATGCAACCGTGAAGGATCGCAGGCCACCGTCGCGCAAAATCTGGGCGAGTTCAGCATCGACGGTATCGGCCCGAATGCTCGAGACGCCGAGTTTGACGCCGCGTTCGGTCAGGACTCGACCGACGTGTTTGGTGTGTTTGAAATCCGAAAGTGCCGCGCCAACCAAGCCGACCTTCGTGACCCAATCTGGGATGCAGGCCAGCAGATCGTCGGCCTCGTTGTTGCGGTTCGGGCCGTACATGGTGCGGGCCAGGCAGAAAGTGCAGGGGCGCGGGCAGCCGCGTTGCGCCTCGACCAAGTACATGTTCGAGAGTTCGGAGTGCGGTGTGACGATCTGAGAGTACGCGGGCAGTTTTTCTTTCGGAGCGGTCGCCCAGACGGGTTCAAACGCATCACGGTCAGGCAAGAAAATGCCGGGACGACCCTCGAGCAAATCAAAAAAGTCGCTTTTCGATTCGGCCTCGCGCCAGGCTTCGGCGATGATTGGCACGATCATTTCGCCATCACCGATGCAGATCACATCGGCGAACGGTCCGAGCGGATACGGATTGCTCGAAGTCAATGGCCCACCGATGATCACGGGCGGGTCAGAATCGTCACGTTCTTCGCGCCAGGCGTTCAGACCAGCAAGCTCGAGGAAACGAATGATGTTGGTCAGGTCCAACTCGAAGGAGACGGACAGGGCAATCAGGTCGGCGCTGCCGACGGGATCGCCAGATTCGTACAACGGCAGCACTTCACGCGACGCCTTGAAGGCCTCGAGATCGTCCGGCAGAAAGGCGCGTTCGCAAGCGAAACTGGCCTCCTCGTTGAACATCCGGTAAATCACTTGAAAGCCGAGGCTGGCCATTGCCACGCCGTAACGGTTCGGAAATGCCAACGCGACCCGTGTTGGGGCTTGCCGGTAGATCGTGCCGATTTCGTCCTGCAAAAGCGGTTTGACTGTTTTACGCCAGTAACTCAAAGGGAAGCCTCAAATCAGTCCAGAGAAAGTTGGACCAAAACGGTTTGGTCCAGAACAGCAATCCCGAGCGGACCGAAGCTCGAGCCCCGCAATAGTAGCAGACAACGCTGGGACAAAAGGAGTTCTGCGAAGCTTTGCGACTCGAACATGTCGGCAGCCTGCACAAAAAAGGCTCGAGATTTGATTGACTCGAGCCTTTGCATACGTGAATTGAATCGCTTATGGCAGGCGCGTGGTGCGCAAACGGAACGACCATGGAACCCTGACTGGAGCCTCGAGATCCGTGTAATGCGTGCTCAGGAATTCACGCACGTCCCTGGCCGCCGCATACCGTTGCTCTATCGGAATGTCCCTGGTAAACGAGTACACGCCGTCCTGCAAAGCTTCGATCACATCCGTTGGGCTTTGAAGCACATCCCAGGTGGCGACAATCGATTCCTGAGATTCCAAACCGCGAGCCTGCAAAAATTGTGCAGATTTCTCAAGTGCAACGCGCTGACCACCCCGAACGTCCTTCATGCCGTGCCGCACGAGCGCATCGATCCAGAGGTCACGCAGCAGCAATTCCTCAGATTCGCTGGTCGGAGCCTCCCAACCTTCAAACAAGAAGCCGCCGGGCTTGACGACCCGTAGCGCCTCTGAAAGAGCTTTCTCGAGGTTCGGAATGAGATCCCAGACGTGAACGGCGAGGGCCGCATCGAAACTGCGATCATCGAACGGCAAATCTTGCGCGTCCGCCTCGATCAGCGAGACTTTTCTCGAGATCCCACCGTACTTTGCCCGAAAGACCGTCATCATGTCTGGATCATTGTCGATGCCGGTGAAGCGGAAGCCTCGAGCGATCAATGGCATGCCGATGCGCCCAGTGCCGGTGCCGATTTCGATGACGTGCGGTTCTTCGCTGTTTTTTTGCCGGTCAAACGGCTCGGTGATGGCGCTGGCGATTTTGCCAGAGACTTCCGGGGGGTGGTACTTGTTACGATCATACGCATGCGCCGTTCGTAAGTTTTGCACTGTTAAGGTCTCCTGCAAGAATGTATCAGAGGTGAATACAACTTGCAAGTGCTGAATAAGATCGTGCAGCACAGTGTTACCAAACCTTAGACGAGGTTCATTTGTGGCCTGGAAACCGCTTCAAAGCCGTCCAGGACACTCTATTGCGTAAGCGTTTACGATAGGGTTGAGGAAACCCGCAAAACCACCGCCTCACCCACAGGGCTCAGGACTGCCCGGGTCCCCGCCAAAACCTTGACCGCTTCACCCTTGCGCAAATGCACAAACTCACCCGGACCGGCA
>JAYURE010000717.1:0-3311 GCA_043756345.1 Deinococcales bacterium
GATTGGCACCGGTGGCCGCCTCGAACGCGGCGAGCGCCCCGGCCCGGTCGCCTTTGACATACAGGTCGTAGCCGGTGCGGAAACTGCGCACGGCGAGAGCACCAAACTGTTTCATCTCTCGCGCCAGATTGAGGTTAAAGCTGTTCGTGGGATTGACACCCTCGAGTCGGCTGACGTTTTCAAAGGCGAGCACCGCCTCGTCCGACAGGTTGAGTTCGAGCGCGGTCCGGCCCATCATTTTTTGCGCCTCGACGAATGCTGGCGCGTTGACGATGGCGACCCGAAATTGCTCGAGCGCCCCGTTCCAGTTTTTAGCCTCGAACGCCAATCGTCCGTGCGTGAAGGCACTGACCGCAGCCTTGCCGTACTGCTCAGATTTTTGTGCGACCAAAAGAAAATACCTGCTGCTCGCATTGTTCGGCTCGAGCATCACGGCCCGTTCCCAGTGTGGCAGTGCGCCGCGAGCGTCGCCACGTTCGAGCAGAATCCTGCCCTGCCAAACTTCGACCCGCGCCGCGTCGGGCGTGTTTTCGGCGGCCTCGTGAAAGTGTGCGAGGGCCGTCTCGAGGTCGCCAGTTTGGTACGAACCGTACCCGAGGTTGTACAGCACTTCGCTGAAGCCGATTCGATCCTCCGTCGTGAGGTGGTTCTGCGTGCCGGTCTGTAAGTCGCGCCAAGCGCTTTCGGCCCGAATCCAGAATCCAATCTCGGTGTAAACCTGCGCCCGTAATCGCAACGGTGCGGCCTCGAGTGGTGCGGCGATCACGGCAGCTTCGGCGGCATCGGCGGCGTTGCGCCACGCGGCCTGATCGATGTTGCCGTTCGGGTTGCTCTGGTGCGCCCCGACCTGCGCAGCCTTGGCGAGATCAAACAGCCGTTGCGCCTCCGGCGAGAGTTCGGCCAAAGCGTGACCGAACACGAAAAGTCCGAGGCTTACAGTAATCAACAACGAAAGAATTTTTTTGATACGAACCTCCAATCTGTTTTCGAAATCAATACGTTTGCGGTGACGCTCGAGCTTCCGAATTTTCAATTTGGACTCCTCGAGCGTCCAGCCCGCATTCACATGCTGACCAGAATCTGATTGCTGACCATCTGCACGCCGCTGGCATTCCAAGCGGCCCGCGCCGCCGCCTCACGTTCGGCCCAAGTGTGCAACTTGCCGCGCAAGGTGACGCTGTTGCCCTCGATCTCGACGGTCACACCTTTTGCATCCAATTCTGCGCTGCGTTTCAAAGCCGATTCAATCTTGGCCTGAACATCCGTCGCCCCGATGCTCGGTCTGATGTTGATGTCATTCGAGACACCCTTGACGCCTTGCAAATGCGCGACCACATCGTGCGCGGCCTGACGTTGAAACTGCCAGTCGAGATCACCCTCGAGCGTCAACCAGCCACGCGAAACTTTGATCTGAACACGGTCCTTGGGAACAGCCGTGTTCCATTCAAGCGCACGCACGGCAGTCTCGGCGATGTCGGTATCGGAACGGTCCGGGTTGGGCATGAAATCAACCGTCAATTCTTCAGCAATGCCCGCGAGATGATTCACCCGTTTAACCGCACTCTCGGCGGCCCATTTTTCAAAGTAACTCGAGACGCTGCCCGAGAGGGTCACGACGCCATCGTTGACGGCCACAGAAATCTTACCCGCGTCGATGCTCGGCTCGAAGGCGAGTTCGTCGATGACATCCTTGTGAAGCTGCGTGTCGGATTTGTTGCTTATGGTTGATCCTCCTTGGTGGTTCTGAAATCGCCCGTGAAATAGTGCCTGAAATTGCCCGAGAGATTCCTCGAGAGATTCCTCGGGAACCCGGGCTCGAGAGATTCGCTTTGAGCGGCGGACCGGCTCGGAATCAAAAAATTCCGTGACCCTCACGCCCCGATGGAAATCTGATTCACAACCTCGTTCACGCCGGGTGCGCTCCAGGCAGCCCGAACCGCCTCATCGCGTTCGCCCCACGAGGGCACATTGCCGGTCAATGTGACGATGCCACCATCGACATCAACCTTGACCCGTTTCGTGTCCAATTCGGCATGGCGGTTAAACGCCCCTTTGATGCTCGACTCAACATCGCTCGGTTGCACCCTGGGTTTGATCTTGATCAGGTTGCTGACACCTTTGATACCGGTCAGGTTGTTGACGGTATCGTGCGCCTGTCGGCGCTGGAACTCCCAGTTGACTTGACCCTCGAGCGTCACCCAGCCCTTTTCAACTTTGACTTTCACGCCGTCACGAGGCACCAGAAAATCCCATTTGAGCGCATCGAGCGCCGACTGCGCAATGTCGCTGTCGTTGCGTTTGTGGATCGATGGCAAGTTGACCTCAATCTCGTCGGCCAGACCACGAACCCCGCTGACCCGTTCGGTGGCGCGGACTGCGGCGACTTTCTCGGCCAGGGTTGGAATGCTGCCAGTCAGTGTCACCACACCATCTTTGGCGGTCACTCCGAGGTGCGCCGCGTTGACGCTCGGCTCAAAGTTCAGTTGCGCCAGAACATCCTGTTTGAGTTTCAAATCCTGATTCATTGCTTCCTCCTGGAGAATCCATTTTCGAGCGAGACGATCCGCCCGATTGAGGCATGCCGCATCTTTTGAAGAACGCTAGAACATCTTCGAAATGCCGATCACCCTTTCTTCGATCAACTCGGGAAACGTCAGAGCGCCCTCGAGATTTCGCCAAACGTTTTGGATGTTTCATGCTCGAGCCGTTGCATCGCCTGCGGTTGCAGCAATCGCATCACGCCTGAACCGACGGCGCACACTCCGATGACCCTCGCAAGTGCAACCACCATGAAGCCGGGAAAAATCAGGAGGAGCAGACCTAAAACAATCGGCGCTACACCCGGAAATCCAATTCGGCTGCCGCTGCGAATCAGCAGTTTTAAGGTGAAGCTGCCGATCAACGCGATCAAGCCGACGCCGATGGCACAGACCGCGATCAGGTAAAGCACTGCAAGAGCGCTCAGAGTCGGCCAGAGCAATCCGACCAGTCCCACCGCGATGCACAGCAGCGATTCGGGTGCGGACTCAAGCCGTGATGCCGGAAGCCTGCGTTTGATGCTGGTCCTGAATGACGAGAGCAATCTGGATGCACCTTCGAAAATCAGGTAAACCGCGATCAGCGAAACAAATGCTTGTGCGGTTTGGTTCGGCCAAATCAGGGCGATCAAACCGAGAATCTTTGGCAACCATGCGTTTGCAAACCGGTTGATTCCAAACCACTCGGCTCTGATCAAGCCTCTTCCGAACCATTCACTTCCGAACCAGGAATTTTCAGTCAGGGATTTCATGCGATCACCCACTCTCGAGCAA
>JAYURE010000718.1:0-3310 GCA_043756345.1 Deinococcales bacterium
GGCTCGAGCCTAACAAATCGTGCCGCAATCAAATACCCTCATGAGCCTAGGATGAGTGAGGTCACATTGGCAAGACATTTCAGATCATCGGCCCGAATCAGAAACGAATGTCAGCGAACACAGATTCAATCAGACGCAAACCTCGAGCAGCAAAAGCATCTTTAATCCTTCGTTATTGAATGACACCACAACCACGACCTTGTGACAGACTCTGAAGATGATCCTCGGGCTGGTTCATTCTCGAGGCAATGCCATCACTCGCGCAAAAAGCCCGAGCGCTGCTTCACGGCTGGCCGACACCAGCAAAACAGCGATCCTGATGCCGAGCGAAATCGTGATCTTAAGCGCCGAAGAATTCGCAGTCGCCGATGTGCGCGGCAAAAGCGATGTCTTCACCGCGCCCGGCTCGCAAATCCGGGTTGATTCGTTGCGCCTGACCCGCGCCATGATCGCCGCATCGCTCGCCGCCAGCGCCCAAGCCGGACAGATCAAACTCGAGGTCAGTCCCGCACACGGATTGCGCCTCAAACCGGGCAAAACGCTCGAGCATGACTGGCCCATAGAATCACTCGAGGCAGGATGGCCGCTGCTTGTGAACCTCGCCAAACCGCGCCGAGGTCCAGCCGTAATCGAAGCCTGCCTGAACTGTTTACTGCTCGAACGCAGCAGCCCACCCGAAATCCTCGAGCAAACGGTCAACGGATTGTTGCAACGCGGCCTGATCCGCGAGAACACCTGGCCTCGCTCAGGTTACGGCCTCACGGCGCAAACCAAAACCCTACTGGACGTGTACGGCGTCAAACACCTGATGCTCGAGCCAGCCCGAGTTCACACCGGCTTCTGGGCGTTGTTTGAAAGCACCTTCGACACGGTTTTTGCACCAAGTCGCTGGCGAGGGTAAACCGCGAGTGGAAAGTTCAAGCGCGAACAGCCCGGAAGCGATCCTGCCCGCAGCGCATCAGGCCCGTCAGGTGCCGCTGTGGATGCAAGAAGGTGCTGCTGTAGGGTCACCCGAAGGTGCTGCTGTAGGGTCAAGCGACCAAAGCCCGAAGGTGCTGCTGTAGGGTCAAGAAGCGACCAAAGCCCGAAGCGATCCTGCCCGCAAGGTGCATGGTTAGGATCAAGAAGGTGCTGCTGTAGGGTCAAGAAGCGACCAAAGCCCGAAGGTGCTGCTGTAGGGTCAAGAAGGTGCTGTCTTGTGAGCAAGAAAGTAGAAAGTGAAAAGAAAAGCTCGAGCCTGCTTCTACCTGACGAACGTGTACTCTGCCGCGCTCGAGCCCCAGAAGACCCGCACGGGCTGACGCACATCGAACGATGGTGGCAAACTGACCACGCCAGAACCGCTCGGAAATTTTCCGGTCAGCATCGTCATGCCCGCATCTTTATCCACGGTGTACTTCTGGCTGCCCTGCACGAACTCGAGGGTTTCGGGCAAGACCGCACCAGGTTCGGCGGCGATTGAAACGAACAAGGGTCTCGAGTGGCTGGCATCGCTCCAGGATTTCAAGAATTTCTGGACTTCGGGTGCGGCCTTCGGGTCACTTTTGCCAAGCAATTCGTAATCGAGCAGCATTAAACTCGAATCGTCCTCGGCACCAATTTCGGGACGGTGAAACAGGTGCAAGGCCGTCACGCCACGGCCCAACTCGAGTTCTTCCCAGGACAACGCGAACGGCTCGAGCGACGGACCGACCACTTCACCCTCAGGCAATGTCAAGTTGAGCGCCTCGAGCAATTCGAGCGGCGCGAACCAAACACCATCCTCAAGTTGAATCGCCTCTTGCAGGGTCACATCGGTTCCGTTGACGATGACCTGGTTGCTGCCCGCGAAGACCACGGCGCGGTACTCGTCAAAACGCAAAGTCGCGTGATCACCGTCAGCGACGAGCGTGCCCCCGTTCGCCTCGGTGATTTCGCTCAGGTTGATGCGTCCATTATTCGCAGGTTGCGCGAACGCGAAGCAAGTGCAAAGCAAAATCAGCGTGAAGTACATCCCGGTTTTGGATGTACGCCATGTCAAAATCTGAGATCGCCACAAAAACAAGACACTAAACCCAAATGCGTTGAATCCTTCAAACAGCAATCTCAGTTTTGACTTGAGAAATCTGAACCAGTGGCGCATACCTCCATCGTAGGAAAGGCTCGAGGTCAACACCGCCGAAACTCGACACGGTGAACGCCGCTCGAGCTTCATGAATTCTTGAGTTTGCTCACGGGAAAAGCGCTAAGTTCAAGTCCGTTACAATCGGGTGTGAAACCCGACCCACGCCTCGAGCTATTTGACCGTCACCGCACCATTCGCAAGTACAAACCTGAAGCACTCAAACCGGGCGACCTCGAGCAGATTCTTTGGGCCGCACAACGTGCCCCGACGGATGCGACCGCACAAATGTACTCGTTCGTTAGACTGACCGATCCGGCCTTGCGCCAAGAATTCGCCACGATCACCAGCAACCCGCACATCGAAAGCGCCAGCGAAGCCTTCATCGTGCTCGGCGACGTGAACCGATTGCAACGCCTGCTCGAGCATCGTGGCTACGAGTTTGGAGATTGGCCCGCAATTGCCATTCACTTCGGCATTGGCGACGCGGTTCTGGCCGGACAGAACATGCTGATCGCCGCTGAAATGCTCGGTTACGCGGGCTGCTGGATCGGTGGTGTGCTCTCCGCACTCGAACGAATCGTGGATGTGCTCGAGCTTCCCAATGGCGTGTTGCCATTCGCCGGACTGACGATTGGAGTCAGCGACGAGACACCCGATCAACGCCCACGCATTCAACCCGAATTGATCCTGCATGAAAACAAATACCGCACGCCCGAAACGCACGAACTCGAGACGGCACTCGAACGCATGGCCCCGATCACGGCACGTGGCGATTGGGCGCAAACCCTTTCCCGATATTTTGCCAAAGACGGCACGATGGAAGCACGCGAGATTCAACTCAGGCGCACCCTCGAACGGCAAGGCTTCACACATGTCCGATCAAATCTTGACGCACTAATGAACCGCGCACTCGAGGCGGGCTACAAAGAAATCCTGGTGCGCAAAGTGGGCGAAACCTTCCAAGCCTGGGTGGACCGACCAGACCGCGCCCACAGCGGCGAAGGCTCGAGCCCACACGCGGCACTAGAGCAGGCGGTCGTAACGGCTGAAGCGGATCAGGGTTGAGGCTCGAGGCCCATTTGCTGTGCTGGCGAGGGCGAAGCATGCTCATTGACTCCGACTTAATCAAAAACGATGTGAGAGACGCGAAAAAGTCACCCCCTGCGAAGTAGGGGGTAGCCGCGTCAGCGGCGGGGGTCACGCACA
>JAYURE010000719.1:0-9320 GCA_043756345.1 Deinococcales bacterium
TGCTTTTAATTGTCCACCGTCAATGCGGGATTTGGTCTGTGCGATGTCATCGGCATTCAACGGCGTGAAGGTCTCGAATTCACCGGACAACCAACCGGCAACCAAAGCGTTACGGTCCTTGTATTGCTTTTCGGTGATGCCGTCCAAGTATGGCAGTGGACGACCCTTATCGTCTTTGTTCCACTCGCCGAAGGTTGGATTCTTCTCGAAGACGACACGTTCGCCCTGGCGAAAGCTGGCGAGCTTGAACGCACCAAGGCTGACAATCTCTTTCGGGTCCACGTTCAATGGCCAGACTTCTTTGACCTTTTTGGGATCTTTGGCGTACACCGGTCCGAAGATGTGTGCGGGTTGCACACGGAAGAAAGCGAGCGTTTCAATTGCATCGACTTTGGCGACCGGGAAAGTGATCTTGATGGTGCTCTCATCGACTTTTGAGAACACAATCGGTTTGGGTTGACCGTTAACATTGACAAAGTAACCATCGGCGTAAGAGCTTTCGACGGCTGGATCGGTGAAAATCTTGTAGCTGGTGATGTAATCGTCCACGATCACAGGCTTGCCGTCAGACCATTTCATGCCGCTGCGAATCTTGACGGTCCAGGTTTTCTTGTCTTTGGAGATTGTGAAGCTTTCGGCCTGGTATGGAATGTACTCGAGCGTTGACGGATCGAGCGTCAACAGGCCACCCGCCGAGGTGAATTCAGGGATCGCTCCACTGACTCGCTCGAAGAAGTAATTCAGGCCGCTGTACTCGCCTGCGTTACTTTCGCGCAGCACTCCACCGGACTTGACGGCATCGGCATCACCGGCGAACCATTTGGACGGTGAGATGTACGGTGCAGCGCTCGCCACCGAAAACATGGCGCTCGAGAGGGATAAAACAGCAATTGCCAGCAACGTTTTTCGCATACGGCCTCCTGAAACTTCGCCCCGGTTTCAGTTCGGGTGCGATTTATTGATACGGCAATCTAGCAGGCTTGGGGCATTTGAGCAAGCCATCTGGCTTACGCTTTTATGCCGATGCCGACAGGGTTTTCTTGGGTTTTTCGTCACGATTTTGACACCATTTCATCGCTGAGATGTCCAACGTCAGCCCGATTGGTCTCGTAAATCACAAGTCGTTCAAGCGTTCTCGAGACCCACTCAAGCCCACCGCAAGCCTCGGGTAACACAAACTCGAGGCCGACATCGCCTCGAGATTGATCCAAATTTGTTTGATGCTTATTTTTTGATACTTATTTCTTGATTTGATCCTTCAACGCCTTACCGGGCTTGAATGCCGGGTATTTCGAGGCTGGAATCTTGATCTTGGAGGTCGTTCCAGGCTTCACGCCAGTGCGTGCCTTGCGGGTGCGGACCTCGAACGTGCCAAAACCGGTGATTTGAATCTTGTTGCCCTTGACAAGCGCACCGGCAACCTCGGAGACGAACGAGTCAAGTAAAACTTTGACGTCCTTCTTCTTGTGCGCGGTCTTGTCGGCGAGCGTGTCGATCAAGTCCGATTTCGTGATCGTCTTCTTCTTCGCCATGTCCCAGCCTCCCTGAATCTGACCCAAAAAAAGCTTGATTTGAGCGATGCCGCTCAGCTTTAGGATCGAGGAATGCCCTCAGGGACGATGCTATCACAGCCGTTATGCGAAAAGGTGGGATTCCGACACACTTATTTGCATTTTGTGGCCTGAAGTAACGCCCCAGACGATAAGCGGACTCAAGAAGACAGTCCTGGACGGCTTTATCCTAAGGTCAAGTTCAAGGTCGAGTTCAGCGCAGAAGACGGTCTCCGAGTGCTGGGGCGAGCGTCTCGAGCCAGATCAAGCCGCGATACCAACCGGGAACGATCACTTCGGCTTTGGGGTGTTGCAGCACGTTCGAGACGGCTTTGGCGATGATTTCTGGTCCGGGCATCGGCAGCTTCACGTTGCTGGTCATCTCGGTTCGGATGTATCCGGGTGCGATCAGGCTCGAGGTCACACCGGTTCCCAAAAGTTCGCGCCGCAATCCCAGGCTGAAGCCGCGCAGTCCGAATTTGCTGGCGCTGTAGAGGCTGCTGGCAGCGAGACGTCCGGCGACCGAGCCGATGTTGATGATTGCTCCTGCACGGTTCTCGAGCATTTCTGGGAGCACCAGCCTGGTGAGTTCGATGGCTGCATTCAAGTTCGTTTCGAGCAGGGCGCGTGGTCCTTCTGGACCCTCGAGCCACCATGCGCCAGGTTTGCCGGTTTCACTGCCGGAAATTCCCGCATTGTTGATGACCGCGCTAACCGCCCCGAACACGCCTCGAGCCCGAGCGACCAGCGTTTCGAGGTCGCCAGGTTTGGTGATGTCGGTTGCCGCCGCGATCACCCGTTTGCCTGATGGGTTGATTTCGCGTGCCAGCGCCTCGAGTTTGTCGCCCCTGCGTGCCGCCAGGACCAGTCTGTGGCCCTCGGAGGCCAATTGCCGGGCAACTGCCTCGCCGATACCGCTCGATGCCCCTGTGATGATGATGTTCATGCCGCCTGCGCCTTCAATGCTCATGGGGGCAGGCTAACAGATTGTATTGGCCCGAGAATCTTGACTTGAGAATCCTGACTTACTTTGCGAGCGTGAACGCCTTGAGTTTGATGACCACATCCACACTGAGGCCCGAACCGCTGCATTTGACGGTTTGTTTGCTGTTCGAGAAACTGAGCACATCGCCTTCAGCACTGACCACGGCTTTGACTTGAATCGGTGCACAGTTGTCACGCAGGGGAATGGCGAAACGCAACCTCCAGCCGGTTCGTTGACCGCTTGGATTGCCGACACTGCGCCGGTTTTTCTGGTCTATGAAAATTGCGTTTCCCGTCACACGTCCGGCATTGTCTTCCAAGAGTTGAATTTCGGTGCGGAAATCAAAATCCCGGTCGCCCATAAACAGGTTATAGATCACGCCCGCGTCGGCGCTCGCCTCAATCCTGCCAGCGTACTTGCCGTTGATTCGACCACCCGATTGGGCGGTCACATACGAACTCGAAACGGAAGTGATGAGCAAACAGGTCAGGCCCAAGAAGAAGCCTGATGCGCGTCTCGAGATATGGGTTGGTTGTGGAAGGCTGTTGTTCACAACGTCCATGCTAAGGCAAGCGCCACCTGTCCTGGTCGTTTTAACGACATTGAACAGCTTGAATTGAGAAATCCTAAAGATCAGCTTGATTGCAACTTTGCGGCCAACACCGTGTTGTAAAGAAGGTGCGAAACCGTCATTGGCCCAATTCCGCCGGGGACTGGTGTCAATGCAGACGCCACACTCGAGACGCCCGCCGCGCAATCGCCAACCAGTTTTTCGGCCCCACTCAAGTCGGTGATTCGGTTGACACTGACATCCAAAACGACCGCACCGGGTTTGACCATCTCTGGGGTGATGAAATTGGCCCGGCCAACGGCGGTCACGAGAACATCCGCGCTGCGGGTCACGCTCGGCAAATCTGTGGTCCTCGAGTGCGCCAGGGTCACGGTGGCGTTGCGCTCGAGTGCCAGGGCTGCGAGCGGTTTGCCGACCAGTTGCGAACGGTTGACGATCACGACATGTTTGCCCTCGAGTGAAATGCCGTAATGGTCCAGCATCGAGATCGTGCCTGCGGGCGTGCAGGGTCGCAATCCTGGCTGGCCACTCCAGAGTCGCCCGACATTGATTGGGTGCAATCCATCAACATCTTTGTTTGGGTGAATTACAGCGATGATCACAGCTTCACGGATGCTCGAGCCTTTTGGAAACGGGAGTTGCACCAGAATGCCATTAGCGCTCGGATCGGCATTCAATTTCTGCACAAACTCGAGAAGTTGCGCCTCGCTCGTCTCGGCGGGCAATTCGTGCAGGGAGCTTTGCAATCCGATTTTCACGGCACGTCTCGCTTTGAGTTTCGTGTACGAGATGCTGGCCGGATCATCGCCAACACGAATCACGTGCAGGTGCGGAACGAATGGAAGCTCGAGCATTTCTCGTTTGGCACGTTCCAAGAGTGCGGCGGCGGCTGGATCTCCGGCAAGAATTTGTGCCTCTGACATGGTGGGCCTCGTTTCGGAACTGAGCGGAGCGGCTCGAGCCAGAATCTCGAGTCTCAAATCAACCTGCCGAGTGTAACAGCGTCGCCAGGAAGTTGCGATTGCGGAATGAAAGGCCGGGATTTGATGCGAGTTCAACTTTGCCCTCTGACGGAATTTTGTACACGATTTTTTGCCACGGCGTCCAGGTTTTTGTGACGCTATGTCAAAAATTTCGGTAACAGCTTGCTCATGTGAAGCTATTTCGTGCAAAGTGTACATTAATAATTTATCAGATGAACACTTTTTGTTTGACACTTTGCAAATTTTGGGCTACGTTCGGATCAGAAGTAGCCGCATCCATGTCAAGTGTCACGCGAACCAGTTACACCCGAGCAATCCAGAGGAGCCCAACTTTGAACCCGATTGAACGCATCAAAGCCGAAAAGCTCGGACTCGAGTTGATGAATGAATTCCCACGACTCGCCGCGATGCAAGCGAGCGATTTAAGCGAAGACGATAAGCAACGCATCAAATGGATCGGATTCTGGTATCGCAAAGACGGCACGCTGATGCAACGCATCCGCATCCCCGGCGGCACGGCCAGCAGTCAACAATTACGCGTGATCGCAGGCATCGCCAAAGATTTCGGTCACGATCTGGTCGATGTCACCACCCGAGCCCAAATCCAATTGCGGTACATCGAAATATCACAGATTCCCGAGATCTTCGAGCGCCTGCGGGCCGTGGGTCTCTCGAGCATTCAGACCGGCATGGACAGCATTCGCAACGTTGTGACCTCGAGCGTCGCAGGCATTTGCGCCCGCGAGATTTTCGATGCGCTGCCAGTTGTCCGCAAGGTTTCCGATTGGATCACCAACGGACTCGAGGGCAATCCGGCCACCGCGAACTTGCCACGCAAAATGAACTTTCACATCACAGGACACCCGGACGATGTGGGCGCAGCCACGAACGACATTGGCATGTACCCGGCCAGAAAAATCGATCATGACGGCACACAACAACTTGGCTTCAACGTCATGGTTGGCGGAGCGGTCGGTGGCAAATTTCCGAAACTCGCCAGCGAAATCGATGTTTTCGTGACCATCCCGCAAGCGCTCGAGGTGACACGCGGCATCGTTGAACTTTTTAACCTGCATGGTCCACGCGAGGAGCGCCACAAGTCACGCCTGAAATGGCTGATCGAACTGTGGGGATTCGAGAAATTCCGCCGCGAACTCGAGGCGCACCTCGGGCACGCGCTCGAACGGGCGGGCGAGGATTTGCGCACTGCGGGCGATCCGCACTCGCCGCTTGGGATTCACGCGCAAAAGCAACCAGGATTGGTTTACGTCGCCGCTCACGTCGCAGTTGGACGGACGACAGGAACGGCACTCGAGCAACTTGCAGATCTCGCCGATCAATTCGGCAATGGCGAGGCTCGCTTCACGATTGAACAAAACATCCTCTTGCCAAACATCGAAGAATCTCGGGTCGATGAACTGCTCGAGCATCCGTTCATCCTGGCGCACTCGCCATTCCCCAGCAAAGTTGCCGAAGGTGTCGTCAGTTGCACCGGCATTGAATTCTGTCCATTCGCATTGATCGAAACCAAATCTCGAGCACTCGAAGTCACGCACGCACTCGAGGCTCAACTCGAGGCTCAACTCGAGGCTCAACTCGAAGCACAACCAGATTCTTTGGCACTCGCCAAACCGTTGCGGATTCACTGGAGCGGCTGCCAACACGCCTGCTCGAGCCATCACATTGGGGATTTCGGATTGCAAGGCACGAAGGTCAAAGTTGATGGAATCATGGTCGATGCCGTTGATGTTTACCTGTTGACCGAAGTGCTGGCCGTCAAGGATGTTCATTGATCTCGAGCCAGACTTGATCTCGAGCCAGACTTGATCTCGACTTGATCTCGAGTCAGACGTTTGGCTGACATGCAAGCGCTATTGTTCGATTGGGAGTAACCTCGGACTGAACGAAAGGGGACGAACCATGACTCAAGTCATCTCAGACACAGAAATCAGTTACACGCTGAGCGGAATGTTGAACGACACGTTCACCTTCACGCACGCCAACGGCACGAAAGTTGCGGCACAAATTTTGCCGCGCAAGCAACCCGACGGCAAACTGGTGATCTATGAGCAGTGGAAACGGGTCCGTCCGGGCCGTTCCTCGAGATTGCTGACCGAACGTGGCTTTGAGATCATTTTTGAGGTTCCGATTTTGTTCGAGTATCACTTCGAGCAGGATGGCTATCCGAGCGAACCGCAGGAGTTAATCGAGCGTTTTTTCAAGACGATGATCGGTGAGGTTTTCAAGCATCAACCTCGAGAATTGTTCAAGTAAATCAATCCAGCATTGACTCGAGTTTTTGGCGTTGGGACGCGAAGCTCAAGTCATCCATGCTGGGTTTCAGATGTTCGAGTGAGATCGCTTGCTCGAGCGGAACCCAGGAGACGCAACCTCGTTGCAGTTTGGATTCGGTGATGGTTCGCGCTGGCTCGAGTTTGTAGACGCGCAGCAGCAATGCGTGAACCCAGGGCTTGTTGCGGTAGTGAAACTTTCGCTCGAGTGCTTCCGCCGTCAAACATTGGTGAGGCTCGAGTGCTCGGATCATCGCTAATTCCTCGAGTTTCCAGACCCGTTCGACTCGGGCAAAGGCTCGGATTGAGACTTGACCCGGCGCTGGATCGGCTCGCAACAGGCTCGAGAACGGTGATCTCAGTTCTCCGGGATTTTGGTGCAAAAAAGTTGGGTACAGTCAGAATTCACGGTGTTCAACCTCAAACTCGCCTCGAGCCTCAACGATGCCGCCTTTGCGTATCACGGGTGCGGTTTGGCCCGTCTCAAGGGCTTGAATCTGTACATCCCATTCCTTCAGCGCGTGAATCGTTGACATGGTGCTCCAATCTTTAAGGTGAATCTCGACTTGGTTCGTTGGTCCGAGGCTATTCTGTTAATCACGAAACGAAGCGTGATTCTCGAGGTTACTTGGCGAAACCGAAGTTGCTTTATGATGCGTCTATAAGGGCATGGATGTCGGTTTTTCACGTTCAAAACGCATTCGTTCGAGTACCTTGACCTTCATGACCCGTCCGTTCCGATCCCTCCTGATGCTGCTGGCCCTGTTGGTTCTGGCTGGCGTTGGTGCATCTCGAGCCCAGACGGATCGCATCCTTTACATTCGCGTGCAACTGACCACGCAACAAAACATTTCGCTTCTTTTTCCTGGCGCTCACACGACCATGTACACCGATGGCACGGTCCTGAACCGTTCCGAGTCCGCGCTCGAGTGGCGGATTGCCGCCCGCAACTCGAAGATTTCGATTGCCACGGCACAGGGCTCGTATGACACCGGTCAGGCCCGTCTGGTCTTCGAGACCGGAAGTGACGGCCTGTTCCAATTCGCTGGTCGCGCCTATCGCGGTTATGCCTACCTGATCGCGCAGGGCTCGAGCCTGACGTTGGTCAATTCATTGCCGGTCGAACAGTACGTTCAGGGCGTGTTGCCCTCGGAGATGCCTTCAAGTTGGCCGCTCGAGGCACTCAAATCCCAAGCCGTAATCGCCCGCACCTATGCCATGTCGCGTTTGAATCAAGTCGGCGAGTTCGATGTCTGCGCCACGGAACGCTGCCAGGTTTACGGTGGCGCAACCGCCGAGACTTACGCCGGGAACGAAGCCATTGCCGCCACGGATGGCCTGATCGTCGCTTGGAACAACAAACCAGCCGAAACGTACTTCAGCGCCGATTCTGGTGGTTTCACCGCCTCGAGCAAAGAGGTTTGGGGCAAGGACATCCCGTACCTGACGGCCCGCCCGGACCCCGATTCGCGTTGGACGGGAACCGATTGGACGCTGACGCCATCCAAAGGCACGATTGCGAATGCGATCTCGAGGTTTGCACCCCGCGCTGGGGCTTACCGCAGTTTGCGCGTGATTTCCCGTGGCGATTCCGGTCGAATTTTGAAGATTGAGGTTGTGGGAACGAACGCCACCGTCAAGCTCGAGGATAAGGATGCGTATGGTTTTGCACGGGCGCTCGGAGCGAAATCCTCGTTGATCAGCGTGCTTTCGACTGCACCACTCTCCATTTCTGGCAGCGGAAATGGTCACGGCGTCGGCCTGTCACAATGGGGCGCTCGAGGATTGGCTGCCCGAGGTTGGACGTATGAACAGATTCTTGGTTATTACTACGTCGGCGTGAGTTTGGCCGGGTACACCGTCTCCGACTGAAGCGATCCGTAGTAATCCAAGCTTGAGGCACACAATTCTTTCGCATTTTCCCGCCCGTTCCTGAGACGAAAGTCACTCGAGCGGGCGAAAGCAACTATCCATTTCTGAAGTATGAAAGAACCGGAAGTCTTCTCATTTTATATAAAGCTGGACCATATAAACTCCACATAACTCAGCGCTCCTCCAGCGCAACACAACACCCGAAAGGGAACCCTTGGAGGGGTATGAAACACACCTCGAGCGCAACCTCGAGACCCAAAAGTAGGATTGGGGCGCTGAGCACCGGAGGTTGTTATCGTGGACCCACGCTTGGACATCAACGAAGTCAGACTCGCTCACCTCAGGGCCACCGCCGCCGCGCAAAAAGGCTGGTTTCACGTGGCCGCCCAAAATTACCTGTACTGCCTCGAGGCGGCACAACGTTACGGCAATGCCCGCGCCACGGCGTTCTTTGCCACGCATTTGGTCAACACGTACAAGCAGATGGGCATGGAAGACAAAGCCAAGCACTACGGCACGATTGCTTGAGATAATCGCTTAAATCAGCAAGTTTGTTGGTCTGAATCACACCTTCCACCCGAATCGCCCGCAAGGGTTGTTCGGGTGTCTTCATGGTTGATGGTCATTTCTCGAAAAACTTGAAACGATCATCCTCGAAATCAAACTCAAGTTCTGAGGTTCCTTGCGCATCGATCTCGAGCTTTTGCACCCACGATCAAAGCCCGTTCTCAGATTTATGCTTCAGTCTTCAAACGATACGAACTGGTAACATTCACTCCATGACCGCCCTCGAGATTGCTCGCCGCATTTGTTCACGCGAGGTCAGTGCTGAGGAGGTCGTGCGTGAATCGCTGGTCGCCGCACGCGCCTCGAGTGACCTGAATATTTTTTTATCCATTTCCGAAACAGCACTCGATGAGGCTCGCGCCGTCGATACGCAAATCGCTCGAGGTGAATCTGTTGGTGTTCTCGCAGGCGTGCCCGTTGCGCTCAAAGACAACCTTTGCGTCACGGGAACCCGCACCACGGCGGGCTCGAGGGCGCTCGAGCATTTCGTTTCGCCGTACA
>JAYURE010000720.1:0-3302 GCA_043756345.1 Deinococcales bacterium
ACCGTGAAGCCCAAGCGCCTGGCCTCGAGCACGAAGTAATTGATGTTCTCGGTTTTGGTGGTTTCGCCAAGACTCTGCCGTTCAAACGCCTTATTCGCACCAATGATCAGTGTTTCGGCCAGACACGCGGGCACGCAACCATCACCGAAGCCCAATCGCCATTTGGCCCAATCGCCCGGATCGGTCATCTCCCCTGGCGGCTGCACCACACCGCCAGGAATCACGCGCACGCCAGAAACCTCGAGCACGCTTTTATCGACATCTTCGGGGCGGCCCTCGTCAAAAATCCAGGTGCCAGGTTTGACATCTTTGGCGAAAATCACCGGGTCGGGATCGCTGGTCGCCGTGAAAATCAGGTCGGCCTCGATGCAATCGTGCGGGTCTATCGAGGTCGTAAATTTCGTGTTCGGATGTGAACGCTCGAGGGTTTTCTTGGACCGCTCGAGCCGTTCGAGATCGCGGCCAATCAGCGTCACGAAGCCAACTTCGGCGGCAATCATTCGGGCGATACCGAACGCGACCACACCGTTCGCACCGACCACAGCGGCCCGAACATTTTTCATGTCGTGCCCGGAACGTTTGAAATGATCTAAGATCACCGGGATTTGTTCACGCACGCTGCCCGCCGTGTATGCGCCACCATTCGTGACGGTGATCTCTGGCACGGCGGCCTGCACCTCGAGCCCTTTCTTGCCGACCGTGCCCCAAAATGCGCCCAATCCGTAAACGCTCGCGCCGAGTTCTTTGGCGAGCCTCGCGCCTTGAATGGCGCGTTTCGTGGCGAGTTCTGGATGCGACTTGAACGATTCTGGCGTGAACGGCCCGGTGATCAGGTGGCACCGAATTTCTTTGCCGTCTTTGGTGTAAATGCCGCGCAACTCACCGACTTTGAATGGACGAATCATCCGGCCTATCGCGGCCAGCATTTCGTACTTGAGGATGCCCGCATCGAAAAGAGGTTTGATCAGTGCGGCGCGTCTCGAGCGCCAGAACCAATCCACGCCCAAGGGATGAATGATGAACGCAACCACGATTTGATTCTCAGATTCGCCGGTCACATGCATGACCTCGCCGACCCGAGGTTCGGTTTTTTCGACGATGCGCCCAATGTTTTCTTTGAAACGCCAAACCAGTGCCGCCAGCAATCCGAGCACCGCGAACCGACCCAGCATGTCGATGGGGGAGAGCAGCAACTCGAGCGCCAGCACCCCCACACCCGCGAGTGTGCCGAGCGCGATCAGACCGGTGTACGCGACAAGTGCCGACCAAACGATGACCGGTGCGGCAGCCATCCAGAATGGTAAGCCCGCGAAAGTGTACAACCCGGCGAGCACGCCCAAGATCATGACGTTGCCACGACCTCGAATTGGAATTTGTTCGCCGCGCAAGGTGCGCAAAAAGAAAAACGGCGGCGGATACAAATGCCCAATGTACCCGGCCAATCCCGCCAGCAACGCCGGTTCGTTGCCCTCAAAACTTGCGGCGATTCCAACCGCCAGCACACCCTTCAAGAAATCGAGCACGAATGACACAACCGAAACCTCGAGCCCTTGCACGCGCATGGTGTTTTCCAGACCGATGTTATACGAGGCTGCAAGGCGCGGTTCGCCACCTCGAATCCGGGCGTACCAGTACGCGAGCGGCAATGCTCCGATCAAGTACGCGAGCGCAACCGTCAAGGTTAAAGCAATGAACATGGGTGATCTTACCTCGAGTGCTGGCTTAAGACAGTGGAAAGCAAAATCATATGGCTCGAGGTTTTGACTTTGGTTTTCACTTTTTACTTTGAGCTTTTCACGTTCAACTCGCTTTTAAACCCCGTAGCGTTGCGCTCGAGCGACCGAGATGCGGTCCGGGTGCGTGAACCATTCAATCGTGCTTTTCAATCCCATCTCGAGGCTGTGCTTGGCTTCCCAGCCGGTGGCGGATCGCAGTTTCGTGCTGTCCGAAACCAGCCGCATGACTTCGCTGCGTTCGGGCCGCACACGTTCGGGATCACTAACGACTCGAACCTCTTTTTGCATTAGGGTTTGAATGGTCTGCACCACTTGCGCTATCGAGTATTCCTGACCGCAACCGGCGTTAAACACTTGTCCGACGACTTTCTCGAGGGGTGCCTCACCAACTGCCAGGAATGCTCCCACCGTGTCGAGCACAAACGTAAAATCGCGGGTCGTCTCGAGCGTGCCGAGTTTGATCTCAGATTGCCCAGCGGCAAGTTGCGTGATCACAGTTGGAATCACAGCCCGAGCCGATTGGCGCGGGCCAAACGTGTTGAAAGGCCGCAATGTCACGACCGGCAAATTAAAACTCGCATAAAAACTCATGGCGAGTTGATCCGAGGCGACCTTGGATGCGGCATATGGCGATTGCGCATTGATCGGATGCAATTCCGACATCGGCACGAATTGAGCACTGCCAAAGACTTCGCTGGTCGAGGTTTGCACCACGCGCTCGAGCCCAAATTCCTGTGCAGCCTCGAGCACGTTCAGGGTTCCGATGACGTTGGTTTCGATGTACGAACGTGGAGCCTTATACGAGTACGGAATCGCAATCAGCGCGGCCAGATGATAGACCATGTGCGAGTCGCGCAACAGATCTCGGACCACGCCAGCGTCACGAATATCACCTTGCACAACCTCGACTTTCTCGAGCACATTTGCTGGCAGTGCATCCAACCAGCCCCACGTGCCGAAGGCATTGTAATGCACCAAAGCCCGCACGCGATGACCTCGAGCGACCAGGGCTTCGGTCAGGTGTGAACCGATGAAACCGTCCGCGCCGGTGACAACGATCAGGCTCAAACTGAACCTCGAGAAAGGACGGGTGAAACCTCAAGGCTCGAGCGTGCCTGGATTTCACTTTTCACTTGAAACTTTTCACTTTTCACTTGATTTTTCCTCACCTGTAATTCGAGAGCCGTGCCACGCTTCGCAGGCAGGCCGGAACGGTCGTGACCAGCAGCACAATGCAGGCCATCAGGTGCGCCAAGGAAAACGAGACGACATCGTGCGGCGCAGCAATCACCAAAACTGCCTCGAGTGCCACCGCAGCGACCGCGCTCGAGACGGCCAGTCCAACCCGACCTTGCGAGGCGAGCAGGAAGGTGCAAAGCAACGCTCCGCCGAGCACGGCATTGGCAATCAGCAACTCGAGCACGCCCTGGGAGTTCACGCCGAGCCATTGGGCCACAGTGAAGGCGACCCAGGAGAGCAGGCCGAGCGCCACCCAGCAGCGCACCAGTGCGGCCAGAAAACTGCGGCGCACCCGGGAATAGAACTTCTCGAGGTTGTAACTGCGCT
>JAYURE010000721.1:0-3287 GCA_043756345.1 Deinococcales bacterium
GGAAATTGCAGGCCGCCACACGCAAACGCGGCTTGATTGCCCGTTGCAATGACACCGGGATCGCCTTCGCGCCACCGCTCGTGGTGACCGCGCAGGAGATCGACGAAATCCTCGAGATCACGCAGGTGGCATTGCGAGAGGTGCTGGGTTCGTAAAGGAAATGCTCGAGCCATTTTCGCGTTTTGCGTAGGGGCGAAGCGACCAAAGCCCGAAGGTGCTGCCATAGGGTCAAGACACTCCATGTTCGCCCTCCGAAGCGAGGAGCAATTTCAATCAACAAAAAAGCCGGGACGCACAAATGCATCCCGGCCCATCTCGAGAATTTCTATCTCAAGATTCTGTCTCGAGTTCTTATTTCGGTAACGCCTCGAGATACCGTTGCGCGTCGTCTTTTAACGATGAATCCAAACCAACGGCTTTCAACAACGCCTCTTTTGCTGGTCCGCCGTAACCGAGTTGAAAGTTGGTGACGCCCAACCAGAACCAGCCTCGAGCGTATTTGGGATCGCCTTTGACGGCATCCTCTAAATTCTCGAGCGCCAGGTCAAAGCGTCCGTTTTGGAAGTACACGAGGCCCAGATCGGTCAGCACGAGTGGGTTGTTCGGTAAGCTTTTCGCGGCAGCCAGCAATGGCTCGAGTGCTCCGTCGCTGTCGCCGGTTTCAAAGATCGCAATGGCGAGCAAAAATTGTGCTTGCGCGGTGTTCGGTGATTTCTCGAGTACCGCTTTGAACGCCGTGATCGCCTCCCATGGGTTGCTGGCGTCGCGTGCGGCCTGTCCGATGCGGTAGCGCACCAGCGTTTCACCCTCGAGTTTTGGCACGCCCAAGCGTCTGGCATCGCCGAGTTCGATCAGGCCGCGTTTGGCGAATTGGTAATCGCTTTTGATTTTCAGGCTGGCCTGGAATGCAGCTTGCGCCTCATCGAAGCGACCTTCGTAGAGCGCGAGCAATCCGGTCAGGTACGGGATTTCTGGATCGGTTCCCGCCGTGATTTTGGCCAGCACCGGCGCGGCCTTCTCTGGATGCCCGGAAGTCAGGTACATCCGGGCGAGCACTTTCGGGTTGTCCTTGGCGCTCGGTGCTTTCTCGAGGGCGCGTTCGGCATCGGCAAATTTCCCTTGCTTGGCGAGGCTGGCCGCCAGTGCGAGGCTCGCTCGGGTGAGTTGAGGATCGCGTTCAACCGCACTCGAGTACGCTTGGCTCGCCTGCGGGTACTGTCCATTGCGTTCGAGCAGCAAACCTCGTGTGAAGGCCAGCAGGCCACTTTTCGGGTATTGAACCTCGCCCTTTTTGATGATCTCGAGGGCGCTGCTGGTTTTTGGTAAACGCACCGCGAGCGCATAGACCTCGGCAGGCACGTCAGGCACTTGCGAGATCACATCTTTGAGGTACGGTTCGGCCTGATCACGGTCGTTCTCGAGGAACAGATCCAAGAGTTGATCGTGAATCGCCACTTCATCCGGGATGCGTTGCACCAGATTCACCAGTGTCGAAACCGCCTGTTGTGGCGATCCCAGCAAGGAATACATGTCTGCGAGTGCCAAGCCCGCCTCAAGAAAACGTGGGTTGTACGAGAGCGCCTTGCCGAACGAACCACCCGCCGCTTTCCACGTGTCCGTGCCTCGCCCAGTACCCAGAATCACGCGGCCCAGCAAGAAGTGCGCCTCCGGTTTGACCGGATTGAGTTTCAAGGCCGCCTCGAGCGTGGTTTTCGCCTCGACGTACTTTTTGGCGTACACCTGCACCGCACCAACAGCCACCTGAACATTGACATCTTGCGGTGCGGCCTTCGCAGCCTTGAGAGCAAGCTCGAGCCCTTCAGCGGCCTTTCCAGACTGCGAGAGCACCACTGCGCGGGCGCTCAAGGCCCATGGGTTGTCAGCGGCATTCTCGAGCGCCTGAGCACTGCTTGGCGTGCCAGCGGTGGCTGCCGCATACGCGAGTTCCGACGAGGGCAAGTTTTTTTCGACCGCATCGATTTGCTTTTGGTCCTCGCTGCTGACTTTCAAACCCAAAGCCTTGATGATCGCATCGTCCGCTGCTGCGACCAGCTTAGCGTAATCGGCAGCTTTGACCACAAAACTCGAGTCTTTCCCATCACGTGTAATGGTCAATTTCAGTTCGTACCCGCCAGGTTTTTGCAAATCGCCAACGATTTTCGCATTCAGCCCGAATGACCCGGCCAACTTGTCCTTGTTGGCCGCTTTTCGTGCCACAAACGAACCCAACTCGAGCGGAGCAGGAGCCACCACGCCATCAATGCCCTCGAGCGCTCGCGCTATCGCCGATGGCACCGCCAGTTTCAGTTCATCCTCGCCATCTGGAACGTCCGCGAGGGGCATCAGGCCAATGCGTTGCACGCTGGTTTGCGCAGCAGCCGAACCCAGTAGCAGGCCCGAGAGGAGAACGACTCGAAAAAGGGTTTGGGCTGAGAGATAACTCGAGGTGCGGTTGTGGTGGAAAGTTCGCTTCACCCGCACATGATGACCGTCAGAATCTTGAGGGCGGTGAGAACGATTAGGAAGCTCAAGACGATTTGGGCAGTCGCTCGAGGGTTTTGTACCAGATGAGCACGGTCACGGGAGCCATCAAAATTGCGGCAGGCAGGACACTGTAGGCGCTCAGCAGTGCGCCAAACAACGGAATGTACAGCAATCCAATGATCGGAAATTGAAATCCCGTCCCAACTGTCAGGGTCACGAGAACGATCACCGAACCCCAAAGAATCCCAAGCGCAATGCAGGCCAGCCCGTACCCCAGCACCTCGAGCAGCCAGCCGCCTGACCGAAAGCGTTGAGACCGCCGCACCAACCAGAAGCCAGCCACTTGCCCCGTGCCAAGCATCATGCCGAGGCAGACACCGATGATCGCAGGGAATTCCGGCAAACCGGGACCGATTGGACCGCGCAACATGAACGTCTGAATCGCAACGCCAAGCGCACCCCAAATCAACCCCAGTACAGCACCAGCACCTCGGAACGCCCAACGGTCTCGAGCCGACCAGATGACCGGATTAGACTCGAGTGGACGCGATTCGTTCATGGGTTCAATCTAGCCGAATTTGAAGTGCTTTCTGGGTTTCTCGAGCAATCAACTTGCATGAGGCAATTCAGATTTCACCAAACGCATCAGCAACCGGAGTGCTTCATTGACTGATGATGCCGTCGGGAAAGCTTCAGCAACATCTGCCTCGAGCCGCACAAAAGACGGTTCGAGCGATTCGATATAACTCGAGCCGTCAGGCCGAATCACCCGCGCTGTCGGTTCGGAATTCGCAATGATTTCA
>JAYURE010000722.1:0-3283 GCA_043756345.1 Deinococcales bacterium
CAGGATGAAATAACTTCCCTGTTCGATTTTGAGAAACCGGGCCGTGATGCGCGTCGTTGCTTTGGAAATCGGGAAGTTATTTCATCCCAAGTCCTAAGCAGCCAGATCGTTCAGGCTCGCCTCGAGCAGTGATCGCGTTTCGCTCACTTGGCCTCCCAAAGTTTGACTATTGTTTTCGCAGCTTCATTCAGGGCATCATCGAATCCGAGGAATTGCACGCCGCGCCGTTCCCTTGAAAGCAACGCACACGTCGCAAGTTGAACCGCGTCCGCACCACGTAACCCTTTTGAACGGGCCAGCATCGATGCTTCCTTGGCGATGTGATCCATCACGGGAATGCGCTCGAGGGTATCCCAATCCTCAAGAATCCGTCGATGCATTTCGCGCACAGTTTCTTCGGGTGCACCCAGATTGAGTGCCGTTCGCGTCACGGCATGGGTGACTTCTGGCAGGGTCAGGACGCTCAGCACGACAGCGCCACGATGGGCTTTGATGGCATCCTGCACCGTGTCGGTGCCGTCCTCTTCCACGTAAAGTTTGGCCAGGGCACTCGAGTCGAGGTACAGCGTCACCGTTCGCCTCGCGCCTCGCTGATGACGGCGGTCACGGACACACCGGTTAGGTTTTGCAGCATCGGCGGACGTGGCTTGAACTTGCCTTGTGCGGGAATGGTCACCAGTTGCAGTCCGTCTGTCTGACCGGGCTTCAAGAACTGCAATGGCGGTACGGGTTCTTCGACCACCTCGAGCAGGTCGTTTGGGGTGATGGTTTCGCCGGTCAATTCCTCGAGTCCAGCCATGATTCCAGCGAGGGTTTCAAGGTCGATGCGTTGAACATTTCCACTGGCCAGGGAGTACACCGTACCGCGTGAGACACGCCCCTCGAGTTGTTTCATCAGTCGATAGGTGGTCACGTTTCTGGTACTGAGGATGCGATCAAGTGAGACCCTGAGTTGTGCAGTCTTGGTCATTCCATGAATGTAGCACTGTTATGGGTATCCGGCAATGCTTCCAGCTTGTCAGAACACAAGCACTTCAATCGGTTCGAGGAAAATGCCCGAACTCGAGCCAAATCTCGAGACTCCTATCAGGTGTACTTCAAGGCTTCCATCATTTCATCAACAATTTCGGCCTCATCGCCACGGATGGCGGCGGTGGCAAAATGCGCCTCGAGATGCCCACGAAGCACAACCTCGCCCGCACCGGAGAGCGCACCCTGAACGGCCTTGATCTGCCGCAAGACATCCATGCAATAGACGTGCGGATCGTCCAACATCCGCACGATGCTCTCGAGATGTCCCTTGGCGATGGCGAGGCGCGTTTGCGACTCTCCTCGGGCATGCACAGGTGGCTCGAGGGCATGGGATTGGGTTGCACTTCAGTTTTGCTCAAGGTTTTGGGCATTTTAGGCGGCCGCGAGTTGAGCACCGTAGCCCTCTTCGATCACGGCGGCGATCAGGGCGTCCGTGTTGACCTGTTCGCCTTGAACGCTGACTTTGCCGCTGGCGAGATCGACTTGTGTCGCGTTGACCCCGAATACTTGTAGAAGCGCTTTTTCGACGGCGGCCTTGCAATGGCCGCAGGTCATGCCGATAACGTTCAATTCAATGCTCATGGTTTTCCTCCTGATCCCCCACAGGGGATACCCAAATTATAACTCGAGTTTTCTGGACAGTCAAGATAGCGTGAATAGCCTAAATCACGTATTAAACAACGCTTGACGGGTTTCGGCCTCGAGCCTAGAGTTTGGCCATACCCTCCCAGGAAGGATACGAGGTTTATGGAACAAACAATTGAAATCGGAGTTGGAGGAATGACCTGCGCGGGCCGGGTCGAACGAGGCCTGAACAAAGTCGCTGGCGTGCAAACCGCCAGTGTGAACTTGGCGACATCACGGGCCAGCGTGACCTTCAACCCAGAGGCGACCACACCGACGGCATTGCTCGAGAAGATCAAAGAGATTGGGTATGAGCCCTTGACGCAAACCCTCGAGCTTGGCGTGACCGGCATGACCTGCGCCGCGTGCGTGGGTCGGGTCGAACGGGCCTTAAAAAAAACGATGGCGTGCTCGAGGCGAATGTCAATTTGGCGACGGAACGGGCCACCCTCAAACTGGTTCCGGCTCAGGCGGGAATAGCGCACTTGAAACGCGCCATCCGTGACGCGGGCTACGGCGTGATCGAAACCCAAGCGAACGAATCTCGAGACGATGCTGAACGTGCAGCCCGCGAGCACGAAATCTCGAGCTTGCGATTCAATGTGATCCTCGCGGCGACGTTTGAAGTTCCGCTGTTGTTGATTGCGATGCTGCCGATGGTTTGGGAACCAGCCATGAACGCGCAAATGCGAATTCTTCCCAGCATGCAGGCTTGGAATTGGATCATGCTGGCACTGGCGGTTCCGGTTCAATTCGGGCCAGGATTGCGCTTCTATAACAACGGTTGGAAAGCCCTGATCTCGAGATCGCCAGACATGAACAGCCTGGTCATGATCGGCACGAGCGCCGCGTTCTTCTACAGCCTCGCTGTGACGATAGCACCACAGTTTTTCCCCTCGAGCGCACGCCCTGTGTACTTCGAGAGTTCCGCCGTGGTGATCACGTTGGTTTTGCTCGGAAAGTATTTCGAGGCGATTGCAAAAGGGCGCACGAGTCAAGCGATGAAGAAGTTGATCGGCCTGCAAGCTAAAACCGCTCGGGTCATCAAGGATGGACAGGAACTCGAGATGCAAATTGACGAGGTGCTGCCCGGTGACGTGATTGCGGTGCGTCCCGGCGAGAAAATTCCGGTCGATGGCGTGGTTACATCCGGCTCGAGCTTTGTCGATGAAAGCATGATCACTGGTGAACCTATTCCAGTTGCGAAACTCGAGGGTGACAAATTGGTTGGCGGCACGATCAACCAGAACGGCGCGTTGACATTCACGGCGAATGCGGTCGGCGCGGATACGGTACTGGCTCAAATCATCAAATTGGTCGAAACGGCTCAGGGCAGCAAACCCGCAATTCAAGGTTTGGCAGATCGGGTCGTGGCGATTTTCACGCCGATTGTGCTCGGGATTGCCGCAGTCACCGCGATCATTTGGCTGGTCTTTGGCGGCGAGAATGCCGTGAGTTTCGCGCTGGTCAACACGGTTGCGGTATTGATCATCGCCTGTCCCTGCGCGATGGGTCTCGCCACGCCAACAAGCATCATGGTCGGAACCGGCAAGGCCGCCGAGATGGGCATTCTGTTCCGCAAAGGTCAGGCGTTGCAATCGCTTCAAGAGACTCAGGTAATCGCGCT
>JAYURE010000723.1:0-3282 GCA_043756345.1 Deinococcales bacterium
GCATCCCTGTTTATTCATCCCTGCGAATGTCAGGGAAATGTCTGCTCGAAGTGCGGATGACACCGGCTTCACAATGCTCGAGTGGTCAACGACTGAACCGATTGAACGCAAGCGAGACACCGGACTGCGTGACGAGAACGGTAAGAAAATCTGGAAGAAGTATCACGTCAGTTTTGACGAACGCCTGAAAGCCATTCCTCGAGATCACCGGGCGAAACTCGAGGCGATAACACGCGATGGTAAGCCTTTGCCTGACTTGCGCGTGCATGACCGTAGACACACCGCTGGCACGGTGATGTTACGCCGCAAGATGCCTGTAGAGACCGTTTCAAAGATTCTGGGTCATGCAAGTATCTCAATCATGTTGGATGTCTACAGGCACGTTTCAGACCGTGAAGTGAAGCTCGAGATGGTCGATTTGTTCGATGCACCGTTACCAGTTCGGGACGTTGCACCGTTGGTCATGAATTGAGCGGTGGGTCATGGGTTGGTTACAGACCAGTTTTTGACCAAAATCGACCAGGCTCGAGAAATGAAAGAACCCCGTCACTGACGGGGTTTTCTCTTGGAGCCGAAGGTCGGAATTGAACCGACGACCTGCCGATTACGAATCGGCTGCTCTACCGCTGAGCTACTCCGGCCAGTTCAATCCGGCTCGAGCATCGTAAAGGCTTGCTGGGGTGCTGTCAAGCCGGTTTTTGTTGCGTGTCAATACGATTTGAGCGTGCCGGTGAGGGCACGCTCGAGTGTTCTGGTTATGGGTTGGATTCAGAGCGCGATGGAGTCGGTGACGCTGGCGAGCTTGTGTCGCGCCATGGCCAGGTTTGCTTTGCTGCGGTCCAGTGCGATGTAGACGAACAGGTTTTGGGCTTTCGGCAGCAGGCGGATCAGGTGGTATTGCGTGCCGAGTGTGATCAGGATGTCATCGATGCTGTCTTTCAGACCGAGTTCTTTCATGACGCGCAATTTGCTGCGCACAACGTCGGTGTTACCGGCTGCGGCCACTTCGAGGTTCAGGCCACCGCCGCCCAGCATGCCGAGGGCCATGCCGCTCGAGTAATCTGCGAGGGCGACTCCGACGGCTCCGTCGATTTGCATGCATTGGGCGAGGATTTCGTTGACGTTGTTCATGGTTTCTCCTTGGGGTGTTGTGATGGTGGTCTGCGGTGTGATGCTGCTCGAGTGGATGTGGTGCGGGGCTTTACCAGTCTGAACGGACATGGCTTTTGTGGGGCTTCGTTTGGCTCCTTTCGGTGCGGTCGGAACGGTTTTTGTGGGTTGTGCTTCGTTCTCGAGAATGGATTGCAGGGTTGGTGTTGGCTGGTTGGAGTCTGTGTTGGTGGCGTTTTTGTGCTGGTTCAAAAGTTTTTGCAACGGTGTCGTGATTGGAATTTCGTTGCCGGTGTACACCGGTGAGAGCGCAATTTTCGGGTTCTGCCAGGCAAGCATTTCGTAGACGGCTTCCTCGGCGGATTTGGTGCCACAGATGGCGGCGATGGGAACGCCAATCGAAAATTTGACGCGTCCTTCACGCTGTTCGTTGCGAACCACAACGGTGCTCGAGTACCCTTCTGCCTCGAGCAGTCGCATCAGGTCGGCCAGTGGCACGTTGCGTGGTTGCTCGGGGTTGCGACTGACTTCGGCGGACACACAACCTCCGGGCTCCGCGGGGCGCGAAGGAAAAATGTTGAACAGATTTGATTTGAGCAATTGTGCTGCGGACCTGCGGAATCTGATATACCTTTGTCAAAGCTTGTAAGAGGGTTTGTATGGATCAATCTTGGCTAAGCAAGCCGATGGAGAAGGGATTTATCTGATTTCGGTGCTCGTGCTTGCTGGTCTTGCTCGAGTGAAGAAAATCTATCTTGTGGCACCTTGGTAAAACCTTACAAAGTTCTGAAGCAATGCAAGACTTTGCGCGTGGTTGGATCGAAATCGTTTGCTGAAACACGGGATGTGCAAAACCCATGATTCGAGTTCAAATTCCGGGTCTCGAGTCATGGGTTGTGGTTACAGCGTGATCTGACAGATTTTTCAGTCTCGAGCGCCTATCGCTTGCAGGTAGCGTTCTGCCGAAATACGAACCCGTTCTCGAGCGTTCTCGGACACAATGGCATCCCACCAACCGCCGTAGATGCGCTCGAATTTGAATGGTTCAACTGCATTCCAGATACCGCGAATCGCGTCCGGGTGTAATGGGATCTGGTTCGGGTAACTGTGCATGAAGGTCAGGAAGCGTCGGTCGGCAACGACAGTGATCGTGTCGCCCGTCAGCAGTACGCCTTCGCCGTTCGCGCCCGCCTGCCAGTGCAGGACGCTCGAGCCGTCAAAATGTCCACCGCAACGAATGACCCGCAAACCAGGTTGCAACTCGAGGCTGTCACTATCCCAGAATTGAATGCTCGGATCGGGCCGGTTAATCCATTGCCGGTCAGCGGTGGGCAGGTGAATGCTCGCGCCGAACTCGTGCGCCCATTCGATCATGCTCGAGTAAAAATGCGGGTGTGAAATCACGATTTTGCTGATCCCGCCGAGTTCGTTGACGCGCTTGATCGTGGCCGGATCGAGCAATGATACGCAATCCCAAAGCACGTTCCCCTCGGGATGTTGAACCAGCAATGCGCGTTGACCAATCGCAAATCGTGGCGTGCTGCCAATCCCATACAATCCCGGCTCCTCGAGTTTGATCGTGTTCGAGTTTGATCGTGTTCGAGTGCGTGGTTCGTAGTGCCTCGAGCGTGGTCCATTGCTGCCCGTCATGGCCGATGTATTGGCGTTCGTCCTCGCAGATCGGGCAGTGATCGGGTGCGTGTTCGCTGGCCACAAATTGCGTGCGACAGGTGACGCAAATAAAGTTGTGCATGTTCACTCCTCGAGTCAGTTTCAGATTTCCCAGCCGGAGGTGTACTTGCGATTTTTCAAGCCTTCGATCAATTCGGCTTTGACCATCAATGCGCGACGTGCTCGAGTTTTCAATTTCTCGCTGAAGCCATCATCCAGAAAATCTTCGCTGGTGGCGTAGACCTGGTACGGGTTGATCACGCATTTGAAATCAAGCATCAAGCCCATCGCAACGCTCGAGTACGACATGTAACTGACCGGACTTCCAGCGACGCTGACGAAGGTCACGATTTTGTCGAACCATGCGGAGCGTTGTCCATTGGCCGGATTTTCACATCCTGTTGCTTCAACAATTTTTTTCAAGTTCGCGCAGGTCGTCCAATTGTAAATTGGTGAAACCACAATCACGCCGCTCGAGAGTCGAATTGTTTCGTGCAGGAA
>JAYURE010000724.1:0-3280 GCA_043756345.1 Deinococcales bacterium
TCGGTTTTGGTGCTCTCGATAAACTCGATGCCGTCGATCACTCCGGGCAGGTTTTCACCAGGAATGCCGAGTGCGGGAACTTTTCCGAGTCCAGCACCGATAAAGATCGCGTCGTAACTCGAGAGTAAGTCTTCGAGTTTGACATCTACACCGACAGTCACGCCGGTTTTGATTTCAACTCCGAGGCGTTTGACCATTTCAACTTCCGCGAGTGAGACTTCGACCGGTTCGCGGAAGACGACGATACCGTATGTTGACAATCCTCCAGCGAGCGGTTTTTTCTCGAGGATCGTCACAGCATGTCCGAGTTTGGCGAGTTCGGCGGCGCAGGAAAGTCCGGCTGGACCAGCGCCGATCACGACCACTTTTTTGCCGGTCGGTTTGCCCGCTTTGAACAGGTCGATTTTGCGCAGCAAAACGTGATCGGTGGCGTAGCGTTGCAGGCGGCCTATCGTGATCGGTTTGTGGTCCGAGCCGAGCACGCAGGCCCCCTCGCAGAGTTCTTCGACCGGGCAGACTCGGGCGCAGGTGCTTCCCAGAAAATTACTCTCGAGGATGACTCGGGCAGAACCTCGGGTGTTTTTGCTGGCGATTTTTTTGATGAAGCCTGGAATGTCGATGTGCGTCGGGCAGGCGTGCGTGCATGGCGCGTCGTAGCAGAACAGGCAACGGTTCGCTTCGATCACGGCCTCACGGTCGCTGAGCGGTGGCAGGAACTCGCTGAAATTTTGCTCGAGTTGTGCGGCGGTTAAGGGTGTGTTTGAGAGTGCCAAAAAAATCGCCTCCTAAGAATTTCCGAATTCAGCAAATGCTTGCTGAGGTTCGGACTCTCGCGGAAGCCGATTTAACCTCGAGTTGGGACTGCGTGGTTCTAGCTGGGTGGTTGTAACTGTTTGAGTATAACCGTGAGTGGAGGTTTATTGCTGTGCCATCTCGTCGTGATGCGAGTCGGCAGTGCGGTCGATCCAACCGCCAAGGATGTGAACGTGGGTGTGAAAGACGATCTGACCAGCTCCGGCTCCGACGTTGATCACCAGTCGGTAATCCTCAAGTCCTAGCGATTCTCGAGCCACTTGATAGGCTGTAGCGAAGAGTTGACCGATTTCGAGCGGGTCGCTGATCTCGTCCAATCGGCTCGAGACTTTCTTGGGCACGCACAGAACATGTACTGGTGCTTTCGGGTTGATGTCTTTGAAGGCGATGTAATGGTCGTTTTCAAAAACGATGCTGCTGGGGATTTCTCGAGCGATGATTTTTTCAAAAATGGTCATGCGGGGATTCTATCGCTCGAGCGGTTCGAGATCGCTGGCGGTGTGGCGTTGTTCGACTGCGCCCGCGAGGAAGACGATCAACAGGCTGAAGACGACGACCGCGCCAAGTCCGATTCGCAACGAGGTCCATTCGGCCAGGAAGCCAATCACGGGTGGTCCGACCAGGAATCCGGCGTACCCGAAACTGGCGACCCAGGCGATGCCTGCGCCGCTCGCCACTCCGGGCAGCCTCGAGACGGCCGAAATGGTCACGGGAAAGATCACGCTCATGCCGGCACCGACGCAGGCGAATCCGAGCAGCGCGGCCCAAGGCAAGCCGGAGAACAACGCGAAGGCCAGTCCGGTGGCGCTGAGTGCTCCGCCCCAACGCAGCAGGCTCGAGGGTCCGAAGCGCAGTGTGAGTGCATCTCCGGCAAAGCGACAGGCCGCCATGGAACCTTGCGCGAAAACGAGTCCGAGCGCGGCGTAAAAGGCGTTGGTTTTGAGGTCGTCTTTGAGGTAAACCGCACTCCAATCGGCGATGGCTCCTTCAGACATCAGGGCCGAAAATGCGACGAAGGCGATCAGTAAAAGTGGCAGTGTTGGTCGGACGGAACCTGAAGTTTGTGGGTTCGGATCGGCATCACCGGTCAGCAGTTGCCGGGTGATGACCGAGAGGATGACAAGCTCGAGAATTCCGATCAGCCCGAGGTGAACGCTGGAAACGATTTCGGCTCGAGCGAAGAGTCCACCAACTCCGGCCCCGAGCAGGCTGCCGACGCTCCAGAAGGCATGAAAGCTGTTCAGGATCGGGCGGCCAAGGCGCTTTTCGACAGTGGTCGCCTGTGCGTTCATAGCGACATCAAGGCCACCGTTGGTCGCACCGTAAAACAGCAGCACCGGAATCCAAAGCCAGATCGTGTTCGGCAACGCCAGCAAAATCATCGAGATCGGAAAGGCGAATCCCATCGCTCGGGTGACTTGGCTCGAGCCGCGTTGCGCAATGGCCCGTCCGACAATCGGCATGAAACCCACCGAGCCGATAGCGATGCACAGCAATGCCAATCCGAGCGTTCCTTCCGAAAGTCCGATTTGGGCTTTCAAAGCGGGAATGCGCACGGCCCAGTTTGCAACTGCAAATCCGTTCAGAAAAAAGATGGCGAGCGTGACGACTCGAGCCGTTTGAATCTGGCTCGAGGTTGATTCTGTCGGTTGGGCCATATCGTTCATGCTTGATTCTGACGGACCATGGGATTCGACCTCGGGGTTCTGAATCGATTTTTCTGAATCGTTTCAGAAAGCGTAACATAAAGTCCATGCCCGTCAAGCGCCTGTTGAAAAAATCCACGCCAACGGTTCGGCTCGAGTCCGGTCAACCGTTGGATTTGGATTCGCGCAGCCTCGAGACTGGATTGAACGGGAAACGCGCCACGCTCAAAGACCTCGCCAAAGCCCTGAACGTCGCTCCGAGCACGATCAGCAATGCGTACAACCGCCCAGATCAACTTTCCAAATCGTTACGCTCTCAGATTCTCGAGACGGCGCAACAAATGGGTTACAGCGGCCCTCACCCGGTGGCTCGAGGACTGCGCCAGCAGCGTTTGGGCGTGATCGGCGTTCTGTTCGGCGCTCGGCTTTCGTATGCCTTCCGCGATCCCGCCGCCGTGATGTTCTTGCAGGGCATCTCTGAGGCGACCGAAAAAGAGGGCTTGGGCCTAAGTATCGTGCCCGCCCCGCTCGGTGAGCTTCACGATCATTTGGGCGTGCGTAACGCGGCGGTCGATGGGTTCATCACGTATGGCCTGACGCAGGGGCCGTTGATTCAAAGCGTGCTCGAGCGTCGCCTGCCGTTGGTGCTAGTCGATCATGCCCGAAGCAATTACTCACAGGGTGACCAGGCGTTGCACGTCAACATTGATGATGAGGCCGGAGCACAATTGGCGGCGCGGCATTTGATCGAACTTGGACATCGCCGGATTGGAATTTTGAGCCTGGAACGCAGCGACCCTCCACGCAACGGTTGGGTCACA
>JAYURE010000725.1:0-3278 GCA_043756345.1 Deinococcales bacterium
CACGACCCCCCTACTGCGCAGGGGAGTACAAGAACCGGCTCGAGATTTCTGATTTCATGTTAAGGAGCCTCTGATGCCCGCATCCCGCAGCACACAAACTGGAAATTACAAAACCACGTACCTGCAAGACTCGAGCGTCTTCGCCACGAGTGCAGAGTTCGTCTCGCTGCTGTTCCTGCTGGGCGTGCTGATCGTCTTGCCATTCGTGATTCCCTCGAGTTTGTTGTTCACGATTGATACGATTCTGATTTACTGCATTGCGGTTTTGGGTTTGAACATCACGACCGGGTACACCGGTTTGATCAACGTTGGGCAGGCGGCATTTCTCGGGGTTGGCGCGTACACTGCCGCCGTGTTTGCGACCATGCTCGGCCTGCCGTTTTACGTCACGATTCCGTTGGGCGGCGTGGTCGGCGCGATGATCGGTGGCATCGTCGGATTGCCGAGTTTGCGCCTGAAGCATTTGTACCTGGCGATTGCCACGATTTCGTTTCAACAAATCTTTCAATGGTCGGTTGGACACTCCACATTTTTGCTGCAAGGCCAGAGCATCAACATGCCCAAACCCGTGATCTTCGGTACGGAAATCGGATTCTTGTTGCACAACAAATTCTGGTACTTCGTCACGCTGGCATTCCTGATTGTCCTGACGTTGATCTGGCGCAACCTGATGCGCTCGAGGTTCGGTCGTGCGCTCGTTGCCGTGCGTGACAACGACCGGGCCGCTGACGCGATGGGCATCGATCCGGGAACCACGAAAGTCATGTCGTTCATGATCGGCAGTTTTTACGCGGGCATCGCGGGCGGATTGTACGCCTACCTGTACCGTGGTGCGCAGGTCGAGGATTACACGCTCGGGGTCAGCATCAAATTTCTCGCCATGGCGATTGTCGGTGGCCTCGGCAGCCTGCCCGGAAGTTTTTTCGGTGCTGCGTTTCTCGAGTTTTTGGATCAAGGTGCGACGAGTTTCGGATCGTACCTTTCGAGCGTACTGCCGAGCATTTCTGGCGTGGACATCGGCAGCGCCATGCGTCCATTGACCTTCGGATTGGTGATCGTCTTGTTCCTGATTTTTGAACCTCGAGGTTTGGCAAACTTCTGGCGTTTGATTCGCACGTACTTTAAGAACTGGCCATTCAAGTATTAGCCCGAGTATTGGCTCGAGTATCAACTCAACATCCATTCTTACTGCTGTGCGTTCCCGGGCAAAGCTCGAGAACGAATCTGGGAGGAAACGTATGAAAAAGCAATTGATCATCGCGGCATTCGGCGCACTCATGACGGCGGGATTGGTCTCGCAAGTCGGAGCGCAAAGCAAAGTCATCAATTTTGGATGGTCCGGCGCGATCACCGGTCCAACATCCGACGCGGGCAGCAAGTACGCGCTCGGCATTGCCGATTACTGCAAGTGGGCGAACGAGAAACAACCGATTGCCGGTTACACCTTGAAGTGCGAAACCCGAGATGACAATTACGACAACTCGAAAACGCAACGCAACGTCGAGGATTACGCGCAGAATGTCAAAGTCTCGGGCTTCCTCGGATACTCGACCGGTGGCACATTGCAAATCCGTAGCCTGCTGCGCGAGTTGCAACTGCCCGCCGTGACCGGCACGTACCACGCCGGATTGCTCGATGGGCCGGACGGCGATTACGTCTTCTTGCCGATCTCGAGCTACTCCGAACAGCTTGTCAGTCTGGTCGAGTATGTCAACAAGCTCGACTCGAAAGCCAAAATCGCGTTCGTGGCGAATCCCAGCCCATTCGGTCGTCTGCCCGTTGAAGACGGCAAGAAGGCCGCTGCCAAGATTGGACTCGAGGTTGTGGCCTCCGATGAGGTCGGTGCGGGCAACTTGGACAACACGGCATTGTTGAAGCGTTACGAAAGCCTTGGCGTGACGCACATCATTCACCAGAACACGTATGGCCCAGTTTCGAACATTGTCAAAGATGCCAAGCGTCTTGGGTTGGACAAAAAGTTCACGCAACTCGGTGCACATTACGCCGGTGGCGACGACCTGATCAACCTCGGTGGACCTGCCGCCGAGAATTTCTTGTGGACCACCGGTTACTGGCTCTACGACGAGGACAACCAACCGGGCATGAAGATCATTCGTGAAATGGCGAAACTCGCTGGTCGCCCCGAAACGGACGCCTCGAGCGTGCATTACACCGCCGGAACCGCCGCCGTTGCGATCATGGTTGAGGCCGCACGTCGCGCCTCCAAAGGCGAAGTGACCAACAAAACCATTTACGAACAACTCTTGAAAATGAACAAAGCCAATTCTTACGCCAGCCCGTTCAGCATCTCCAAAGTCGATTACACGGCGGATGACCACACCGGCTCGAGGAACCTGCGTTTGTTCCAAGCCAAAAAAGGCAAGTGGGTCGTCGTGACGCCATCTGTTGTTTCCAAGCTGTTCAAGCAAATTCACCCAGGCCGTTAAATTTCACACCGTAGGGGCGCAGCATGCTGCGCCCCTACAACACCTCGACCCAAATTTCTCGAGCCATCACAAAAAGAATTTCGAATTTCTCAAGCCAAATTTCTCGAGCCAACAAAAATTCAGAATCCACAATTTCTCAAACCCATCCCCTCAAACCCATCCCCTCAAACCCATCACTGCCAAGGAGTCATGTGAGCGAAGCCATCACCCAAACCCGCCCGAGCGATCTTGGCGAAATCCACTTGACAGTCAACAACATTGAGGTTGTCTATCACGATATTGTTCAAGTTTTGCGTGGCGTCAGTCTCGAGGTTCCAAAAGGTAAGATCGTTGCACTTCTCGGCACAAACGGCGCGGGTAAAACCACAACACTCAAAGCCATTTCGGGCCTGTTAAAACCCGAGAACGGCAGCGTGCGCGATGGCAGCATTTCGTTTGAAGGCAACCGCATGGATCAACTCGGTGCGGAAGGCATCGTCCGCAAAGGCATCGTGCAAGTGCCCGAAGGTCGGCGTGTGTTTAAGCATTTAACGGTCGAGGAAAACTTGCGGGTCGGCAGCATCACCGGGCGCGGCAACGCCAAAGCGGACCTCGAGCGGATGTACTCGTACTTCCCACGTCTGGCCGAAATGCGTGGCAAGCAGGCTGGGTATTGTTCCGGTGGCGAACAGCAAATGCTGGCGATCTCGAGGGCGTTGATGGCCCACCCAACCATGTTGCTGCTGGACGAACCGAGTTTGGGGCTTGCGCCGATGCTGGTCAAAGAAATTTTTGAGCGCGTCAAAGTCATCAACCGTGAAACGAATTTAACGGTGTTGGTCGTGGAACAAA
>JAYURE010000726.1:0-3276 GCA_043756345.1 Deinococcales bacterium
GCTTGGACGTGGACATTCGGCATCCGTCCAGCGACCTGTCCCGCTACAGCGTGGTCGTCGCTCCGGCCTTGCACATCATCAGCACCGATACCGCCGACAACCTCGAGCGTTACGTGCGTGGCGGCGGACAGCTTGTCCTCGGGCCGCGCAGTGGCTTCAGGATGCCGACCGGTGCGGTTTGGAAATCTCGAGCGCCCGGACCATTGGCAGAATTGGCTGGCGTCAAAGTTCAGAATTTTGATTCGTTGCGCCCCGGCCTGACCTCTCGCGTTGAGGCGTTCGACAGCAGTTACAACACCCGAACCTGGAACGAATCGCTCGAGGTTATTGCTGACGACGTTCAAGTGCTCGGCACGTACTCGAACGATCCGATGTATGGGCTGGCCGCCGTGACACACCGTCGGCAAGACGCGGGTGGAACCACCTACATTGGAGCCTGGGACGAGGGCTTGATCGCCAGCACCCTCATGCACATCCTTGGCATTGCGGGCGTCAAATACACCCTGCTCGAGCCCGGATTGCGCATCTCCAGGCGTGGCGGTTACGTTTACGCCCAGAACTGGTCTCGAGGTGGCATGCCCGCACCCGCCCCGGAAGGCACGACGTTCGTGATCGGAGAGGCATTACTCGAACCGGCAGGCGTGGCGGTGTGGCAAGATAAATCCCAATGACTGCCTTTCGCCAACAGGCCATCTTCGTTCAGCAATTCGACTGTCTGCCCGAACTCGAGGTTTTTGCCCCAGGCCGCGTGAATTTAATCGGTGAACACACCGATTACAACCTCGGCTTGGTCCTGCCGAGCACGATCCCGCAGCACTCGCTGATGACCTTGGCGAAACGCGAGGACAACACCGTGCGGATTCATGCGCTCAACCTGAACGAAACGCTCGAGTATCAACTTGGGCAAGAATTTGGCAAACGCGGCTGGTTGAATTACTTCCAGGCGATCACTCAAGTCCTGGCCGAAGAAAACATCACGATCAAAGGGTTCGATGCGGTGTACTCGAGCGAGGTGCCGTCCGGTTCCGGCCTGTCCTCAAGCGCGAGTTTGCTTGTCACGACCTTGCGGGCTTTGCGCCAAGCCTTCAACCTCGAGCTTTCAGACGTGAAAATCGCGCAATGGGCGCAACGTGCCGAGAACAGCCCCATCGTCGGCGCTCGAGTCGGCCTGATGGACCAGATGGCGTGCAGCGTCGCGCAGGACGGGCAGGCGCTCTTCATCAATTTTCGCCACAGTCCACCCGATTTCGAGCACGTGCCATTGCCAGCGAATGCCGATTTGGTGATCGTCCATTCCGGCCTGACCCATGACCTCGCCGGTTCGACTCACGGCACGCGCAATTACAAAACGCGACGCAGCGAATGCGAACACGCCTGCAACATCCTCGAGATTGAATGCCTCTCGGATTACGCACCGAACGATTTGCCACGGCTCGCCGCGCTCGAGCAACCCTACAAAGCCCGAGCCCGTCACGTCATCACCGAGAACGAACGGGTGCGCGAAACGGTCGCCGCGATGCGCATTGGAAACCTCGAGCGGATCGGCCAACTCTTTAAGGAATCGCACGCCAGCATGACCCGCGATTACGACATGAGTGAACCCGAAATTGACACGCTGGTTGAGATTGCCAATGCTCGAGCCGATGTTTACGGTGCCCGTCTGACCGGTGGTGGATTCGGCGGCAGCGTCGTGATGCTGGTGCAAAAAGGAATGGGCCGCAGCATCGGTGAGTCGGTCATGCTCGAGTACGCTGGGCGCACCGGCAAAACGCCGAAATTGATTTTGCCCGTCTGATCGTTGAACTCGGTCATTTCAGTCTGAGATCAGAACGCGGTAGAATTCCGCCCGATGATTATTGTTAAAGTCGGCGGCTCGAGCGGAATCGATTACGACGCGGTGTGCAACGACATTGCCGACCTGTGGCTCGCGGGCCGGAAACTCGTGCTGGTACATGGTGGCTCGAGCGAAACGAACCGGATTGCCGAATTACTCGGGCATCCACCCAAGTTCGTGACCAGCCCGAGCGGTTACACGAGTCGCTTCACGGATCGGGAAACGCTCGAGATTTTCGAGATGGTCTACTGTGGCAAGCAGAACAAGGGGATCGTTGAACGGTTGCAAAAACGTGGTGTCAACGCGGTCGGACTCTCTGGTTTGGACGGTCGAATCTTCGAGGGCAAACACAAAGACAGCGTGCGTTCGGTCGAGAATGGCAAAGTCAAAATTTTGCGTGGCGATCACACCGGCACGGTCGAACAGGTCAATACTGGATTGCTCGAGTTGCTGCTCAACAACGGCTACCTGCCCGTCCTGACCCCTCCAGGCTCTAGCTTTGAGGGCGTGGCGATCAATGTTGACGGTGATCGTGCGGCGGCTGCGGTGGCGGTCGCATTAAAGGCCGATGCGTTGCTGCTGCTTTCAAACGTTCCGGGATTGCTTCGCGCCTTCCCCGACGAATCGAGCCTGATCAAAACCATTCCCGCCAACGATGTCGAAAGCTACCTCGAGTTCGCGCATGACCGGATGAAAAAGAAAGTCCTCGGTGCTGCCGAGGCCGTGCAGGGTGGTGTCAAACGGGTGGTTTTCGGCGATGCTCGGGCCGGGAAACCGGTCACGGCGGCGCTCGAGGGGCAGGGGACGGTCGTGTCATGAGCGAACGCGCGTTCGTGCTTGAGGGCGAGAAAGTAGCGCTCGCCGTGCTGATCCAGGAAGACGTGGCGCAGTTCTCACATTGGTATCAAAATCTCGAACTGACGACCTACATCAACTTCGGCTTCGTGGCCACGCTCAGAGACGAACAGGACTGGTTCGATGGGGCGGTCAAATCCCGACCGGACCGGGTGGTTTTCGCCGTCCTCGAGCGGTCCACACGGCGGCTGATTGGTTCGTGTGCCCTGTTTGAGATTCGGGCCAACAACGCGGCCACCCTGTTCATGGCGATCACCGATCCGACCTACTGGAACAAGGGCTTTGGGAGCGAAGCAACGCGGTTGCTGGTCGAATACGGCATGTTCTTCTGCAACCTGCACCACATCAAACTCGAGTACGTTGATTTTAACGCCCGAGGCCGTCGCGCCTACGAGAAGGCTGGCTTCCGTGAGGCAGGTCGCCTACGCGGGCGAATGCTCGTCGGTGGCGAACGTTACGATGAGGTCATCATGGACATCACCCGTGACGAGGTGGACCTCTCGAGGATGCGTTCAATGATCGGCTTGCTGCCCAAAACTTGAGACTATTGAAGCGGTAACGCCTCAAAAGTCCGTTCGACATACGCA
>JAYURE010000727.1:0-3275 GCA_043756345.1 Deinococcales bacterium
GCATCGGAATGCGGTGTTGCGGTTTTTGGATGGAAGTGGTGTGCCGTTCGATAACAATCTGGCTGAGCGGGATATTCGCATGGTGTGTGTGAAACGCAAGGTGTCGGGTGGGTTCCGATCCGTTGCGGGTGGAATGGCATTTTGTCGGTTGCGGAGCTATATTTCGACGCTACAAAAGCAAGGGTTGAATGTTTGGGATGGTTTGGTGAGTGTGTTTCGTGGGGATGTTTTGCTACCCGACTTCTCCTCCTGAGCAGTCACACGCAACGATCACCAAGGTTTCGGATGCGCTCGAGGCTGGCACGGTTTGCGTCAACAATGGTGGTGTCAACACGAATTACGCGCCGTATGAGGGTTGGAAAAATTCTGGTTTCGGCCTGGAATTGGGTCGGCGTGGGATTCTCGAGTACATCAAAACCAAGCATGTCAAAGTGCAGTTTTGAGTCGTGAGTTCTGAGTTTCACCTCGAGCGCGGATTGTTGTTTCAGTTCACGCTCGAGGTGGTTTTCTTGTAGCATCCAATCATGATTTTTCGTATCGCCATTGTGCTCGCAGCCTCAGCCCTCTTGACCGTGGTGCTTGCACAGGCCGAGCCCCCAACCACGCCCGGCCCGAGCGTGACGTTGGCCTCGAGCCTGGGTCAGCGTGAAGGGTGGGCGCTCACTTTTCAGGATGAATTCAGCGGACCGTATGGCACGGCGGTGGACCCAACGAAGTGGGGTTTCGATCAGGGCGGGAACGGTTGGGGCAACGAGGAATTGCAGTACTACACGAACACGCGCCACAACGCCATGACGGATGGTTCTGGCCGTTTGATAATTCGGGCTCGAGCCGAACCTGAGGATGCGCCTTACACGTGCGCGTTTGGGCAGAAGTGCGCCTACACTTCGGCCCGCTTGAACACTCGAGGAATTTTCACGCAGGCGTATGGTCGTTTCGAGGCGCGAATACGCGTCCCGGCGGGTCAGGGTTTGTGGCCCGCATTTTGGTTGCTCGGTGCAAATCTTGGCGAGGTTGGTTGGCCGAGCGCCGGTGAGATCGACATCATGGAAACGATTGGTCGTGAACCAACCTTGGCGCATGGATCGATTCACGGGCCGGGCTTCAGCGGTGGCAACGCGGTTGGTGCGCCAGTTTCATTGCCGGGTAATGCGCCGTTTGCCGATGATTTCCACACGTTCGCCATCGAATGGCAGGAGAACGAAATTCGTTGGTACTTGGATGATCTGCTGTATCAGACTCGAGTGCCGAAGGATCTGCCCGAAAATGGGCGTTGGGTGTTCGACCATCCTGCATTCATGATTTTGAATTTGGCGGTCGGTGGAAAGTGGCCGGGACGCCCGGACTCGAGCACGGTTTTCCCGGCGAACCTGCTGGTCGATTACGTGCGTGTGTACAGCAAAGCCCCCTGATGTAGGGTGCATTTGCACGAAACCGCTGAGTTACCCTCGCAAGTGAAGTTTAAGCAGCGACCATTCCTTCAATGCCCCAACGCTCGAGCGTTTCAATCGGCATGTGTTCAACCGCGTTTTTGCCGTAGAGCACACCCTCGAGTCGCAAGTCTGGTCCGATCAGGAAATCGGCGGGAAGGCGCGTGGCTTGATTGTCGGTGCTGCCGTGCTTGATGCCCAAGCGGTATCCCTCGAGCCATTTTGGGATCAGTGCCGGTGAGAGCGATCCGAGCAGGCTGCGTTGCGTGCCGTACAGCGTGTGTATCGCATCGTCCTCGTCGGCGACCAGGGTGAACGGTGGTTGTTGCTGTCCGACCCGTTCTTGCAAGCCTTGGACGCTGCTGCCGAAGACCGCGACGACTTGCACGCCTGCCCGCTCGAGTTGTGGGTAGGCTTTGATCAACTCGTGAACCCGCAGGTTGCAGTATGGGCAGCCCGCGTGTCGGTGAAAGGCCAGCAGGGTGCGTTTGCCGCGCAGTGCCCCGAGGCTAAAATTTGATCCGTCCAAGGCTGGCAGCGTGAAGGCCGGTGCGAGATCGCCGGGTTGCAACCTCGAGTATTTGATTTGCTGGCCGCGTTGGGCGCTGCGCAGTTCGATCAGTCCTGCCGCCTCGAGTGCAGCGATGGCTTTGGCGACCTCATCGAAGGACAGGACGGCCTGCATTCCAACCTGAGCGAGGCTGTGCTCACCGTCGATCAGGTTGACCAGCGACCAGTCTTGCGCGGTCAGGTGCGCGATGCGTTCGGAGAAATCTCCGATCCGTTCGGCAATCGCGTAGACATCATCCGGCGAGATGTTCAGCAACGAACGTCCGAATTCATCGGTGCGGCGGGCGACCTCGAAGGCGATGTTCTCGAAGATCAATCCCGGCTCGAGCGTGACCGGTGGATCGTCCGATGGCGCGAATTCAAAGCTGCCCTCGCGTTCCTCCCAGATCGGCAGCAGGCCAATCATCAGGCGGCGTTCGAGGGCCGTCTCGAGCGTGCCTCGGACCAGGGATTTGAGGGCGTCCGGGTTTTTGTTTTGGCTCATTTCCATGCCGAGCCGTCCGACCACATCGGCAGGAAGGCCCTGTTTGAGCAGCACCTCCGAAAGACGCGGCACGCTGCGCCCGCTCAAGCCAACGATGCGTCCAGCCTTCATGAACAAACGCAACTCAAGGTCGGGATTCGGGGTCGAGAATTGCAGCACGCCGCTTTTGCTGCCGCCAGAGATGAATTGAATGGCTTCGGGCACGCTGAACAGGGCCAGGGTGCCGCTGAATTGTTGGGGGGCTCTCACATCTTGGAGTACGCGCCAGGTACGGGTTTTGGATGTCAGGCACGGGGGAATGGCTTTGGCTTGTTGGGTCTAAAGCGACGCTCGAGTTTGCAAGTTTTGCCAGCGGGAGGCTCGATTAACCTTTGAGGTTCCGCCTGCGCGAATGCCAGAAATGCGCCGAACGTTTGGATCATGCCGGGTCGAATTGTGTTCATCAGCACCTCGAGTTAGACCGTTTTAGAGTTTAGAGCGTGGCGATGGCTCGAACCGTGGTCGGTGTTTGCGAACCGCCTGCGGGTTCCTCAGAGACCGCAATCACTTGCGCATTGGCGGGCACGTGAATCATCAGGTGCGCAGCGTTGGTGATACCCAACGGACGCGGCACGGTTTCACCTTTGAGGATGTACCAGGCTTGCCAGGTTTTCGTGCCGGAAAGTGCGCCCATCGTGTGACTGATCAGCACGCTGCCATCCAGGGACGACATGACCACGCCAACTATCGCTTTTCCATCTGCCGAATTCAGAACCACCGTTCTGGTTTTGCTCGAGGCGAGGAATGATTCG
>JAYURE010000728.1:0-3265 GCA_043756345.1 Deinococcales bacterium
TTGTCTCCAGGTGACATTATGGTAATTGAAAATTGGTTATCTTAAAACGTCCACTTATGCCTCAAAACCTGCAACCACTTTTGCGCACGCCTCGGACCGAAAAATCTCAAGCCGATCAAACTCGGACCGAAAAATCTCGAGTCACGGTTTCGCGTGCAGACCTCGAAACGCACATCACACTGCGCCGCCGCTCGAGAATTGCATTGCATCTGCAAATCGTTGATCAAATGCGCGAAGCAATCCGTAATGGACGGCTCAAATCTGGTTCTCGCATTCCCTCGAGCCGTCAATTGGCGGCAACGTTGAACGTGGATCGCAACTTGGTTGTGCTCGCCTTTGAAATTTTGTTAAGCGAAGGCCACCTGAGCGCCCGCAGCGGATCGGGAACTTTTGTGACCACCGAAACGATCAGTGAAGTCCAACCGATCCTCGAGCCGCAAGAAATTCCCCGTTGGGCGCGACGCACAATCATCGCGCCGCGAACCGATCCGGCCCCGCAAGCGCACGAGATTGCTTTTCGGCTCGGGCAGCCGAGCATGAACGAATTGGATTTGATCGCGTGGCGCAAAATCTGGCGCGACATCAACCAGCACGCGCCGTTTGGAGATTACGCCGAACCTGCCGGGCACCTCGGATTGCGCAAAGCACTGGCCGAATACTCGCATCGGGCTCGAGGCTTGAACTGCACGGCGGCGGAGATCATCATCACCAGTGGCATCACTCAGGCGGCACAATTGATTGCCCGTGCGACGCTGGGAAAAAATGATCGCATCGCCTTTGAAGAACCCGGTTACGGTTTGATCCGCCAAGTTTTCCTCGAGTTGGGTGCTCGGATTGTGCCAATTCAAGTCGATGATGATGGCCTGCGCGTTTCGCAATTACCGCACGGAAAGTCTGCGCCGCTGCTGGTTTACTGCACGCCATCGCATCAGTATCCGCTCGGCTCGAGGCTTTCGATTCCGCGCCGTGTGACGCTGCTCGAATGGGCACGAACGCACGGATCTCTGATTCTCGAGGATGATTACGACAGCGAATTTCGTTTTGAAACCGCACCACTTCCGGCACTCGCGGCGCTCGGACCGGACTGCACGGCGTACATGGGGACGTTCTCGAAAACGCTGACTCCGAGCTTGCGGGTTGGCTTTCTGGTCGCACCACCGGGCTTGCTCGAGCCGGTGTTGAAACTCAAAACCTTGAGCGATTATCACACCAGCATTCCGGTGCAGCAGGTCTTGGCACAATTTATTCTCGAGGGTCATTTTGAAAAACACATTCGGCGCATGCGTCGCGTGTACGCCAGCAAACGCGAGGCGCTGGTGGCGGCACTCGAACCGATTCAAAGTTTTGCACCCTTAAAAGGACTCGAGGCGGGCCTGCATGCCTTTCTGGAATTACCGCCCGAAATTGATGCGCGAAAAGTCGCGGACCTCGCACGGTCAAAAGATGTGATCGTCAGCACGCTCGAGTCGTTTCATCACAAGCCACCCGTGACCAACGGCCTGCTGCTCGGGTATGGCGGGTTGTCGCTCGAGCAGATTCAAAGGGGCGTGAACGAAATTCTTTGGGCGGTGAAGCAGTACACTTGAGCATGATCGACTGGTCGGAACTCGAGGCTCAAATTGGTTTGGAATCCTTGCCCGCATTTCACCGTGCGTTCCTGGTTTCCAGATGTGTGGACATCACCGGCATGATGTTGCGCCGCGTGCAACAGACGGTCGAGCGTGAAATCAATAAGCTCGCGCTCGAGGGTAAAGCACAGCGTCAAATGCTCGCCGGTACGACGGCTCGACGTGAAGACACCCGAATCTGGATCGATCCGGGTGTCCTAAAAAGCCTCGAGTTGTCTGGCTTTGAGTTGAGTGACGGCCGAAGCTTGCAAGCTTTAATCGAGCAGTTGCCCCGGCAGCCGTAACCGACCGGCCCGCCATGCGAGCACCAGTGCGCCCGCGCCCCAGGCTCCACCGATCAGGCATTCGATCAGCGCAAGCGGAAACCAAGCGCACGAGGCGATAAATGGGATCAATCCCAAACTCGCATCAAGCCACGGTGATGCGGCCCAACGTGCGGTGTCACGGATCACGCGACCAAGCTCGAGCAGCGCGAACGAGAAGCCCAACGTGACGATGGAGGCGAAGGCGCTCAGGGTCAGTGCGGCGAGTGGCGCGAGCGGCGTCAGGGCCAGCAAAGCCGTGAATGCGAACAGTGCGATCAGCAATCCCGCACCGATTCCGAAGGCTTGACTCGAGGTGTCCGAGTTGGCATCGAGTCGGTCTTCAAAGACGTGCCGTGCGAGCGCCAGGCCAAATGTTAGAACGCCAACGACGCTGAGCAGCAACCAACGCGGTTCGCTCGAACGCACGAGGCTCTCGAGGCTGCGCAGTGCATTCGCGGCGGACAAGAGCGGCAGTGTTGTGCTGCCCAAATCGGGAATCGCTTGCGTGCCGATACTGGCCTGAAATTGCGCCACATTTGGCCCGAGTTGCGCCACGAATACCGCACCGAGCACGCCCATACCCGCGAAGGTGCTCGAGGCTTTCAGGCGGGCACTCGAGGCGATCAGCACGAAGGCTCCGGCGGCCAGCAGCGTAACCGACAGGGCCGGTGTCAGGCTGCCCAAACCCTCGATCAGTGATTGGGCCAAGTTTCCTGTGTTCGGTACGAGCAGCGCGAACGCGGCGAGTAAAAGTGCAAGCAGCATCGAGGCCAGGAAGTACAATGGTGTAAGATTGGAATCTCGAGGTTCGGTTGCGCTCAGACCAAATTGATGGGCCGATGATCCTTGAACGGGCGACAAAATAGGTTGCGCCTCGAGCAAGATTTTTGCTGCGATGCACGAAGCGAAACCAGTCGGAGCCATCGGGCGCGGCAAGCTGTGAACCGATTGCTCGAGCGCGGCGGCCTGATCGGATTCAGTTTGTTTTTGCTCATCATGCTCGAGTGAGATTTTTGCCGCAAGCTGCGCAGCCAGTCCTTCGGGCGCTCGCAGTTTCGGCAGTGTCGCCACGCCCATCTCGAGGCTGCCCGGCATGAGCGCAGGAACCAAGCCAGCGATGCGGCGCGAAAGGTTCAACGCCAAACCTGGGGGCGCTTGCTCTCGTGGCAAAATTCGCAATTCTTGTTTGACAAACTCGAGATTGGAAAAAGCCTTCAGCACGTCCGGCTCGAGGCGCAACAATTCCCAAGCGGCAAGTTCATGCGCTTCAAGTTCGTTTTCCAAAGCGCGATGCAGCAACTCGGGATGCTCGAGTTCAGATCGGAATTCGGG
>JAYURE010000729.1:0-3263 GCA_043756345.1 Deinococcales bacterium
GAGGTTCGCTTTGGCTTTGAGGATTCGGTGCGCGGCGGCCTCGAGTGTCTCGGTGATTCCGACAAAGCCTCCTGGGAGGCTCCAGAGCCCTTTTGCCGGGTGTTCAGTGCGTTTGATGACTAGAACCTCGAGTTGGCGTTCCCGGACGGTCAGGAGGGTGATGTCCACGGCGAGGCTGGGCCGGTCGAATTCGTTGGGGTTGTAGGTCTCGAGGAAGGCGGCTTCTTCGGTTTGGGTTGGCTTGGGTTTCATTCGGCCTCCTTATCTTCAAGTAGCATATATGCAATTCACAGATAAGTCAAGCGATGGGAATTTTAATCCAAACTCGAGGGGCGCAAGCTCAGATCAAACTCGAGTCGGATTTTTGCAAAACATCATCACGCACGAACAATGCCGCCACGCCACCAGCCACTGTCAGACCGGCACAAACCAACATCACCATCTTGAACGCCTCCGTCTGAGCACCACGCACCAACGGCAAACCCGGTTCGGCCCGAGCAGTCGGATTGGCTTTGAACGCCTCGAATTTGGCTTTCAGGCTGGGATCTGGACTGATTTGTGCGAGTTTTGAATCCAGATTTGCGGTGAAGACGCTCGAGAAGACAATGCCCAAACCGGCAACCGCGAACAATCCCGCAACTCTTGCAGCGACGTAATTGACCGCCGTTCCGACGCCAGCATTCTTTGCGGGCAGGCTCGAGAGAACCACAGAAGTCAGCGGCGCGACGAGCATAGAAAGTCCGAACCCAATTACAAAGGCGGAAAAAATGATGACTCGAACATCGCCAGGAATCGAAAAATACAACGTAGCAAGACTCGTCCAAAATGGATTCGAATCAGATGTCGTTACCAATCTGAGAACAATGGAACCAAATTGAGGTTTCGTATAATCGCTTATCAAAACCAGCATCAACTGTCCAAACATGCACAATATCGCCCCGCCAAAGATGAACCACCTCGAACCGTATTTTGCGGCAAGCGCACCAAACTTCTGCGCGAACGCAAACAACATCAACGACATTGGTAACAGAACCGCGCCGGAAACAATCGGAGATTGCTCGAGCACGTTTTGCAAAAAGATCGGCACGAAAAATGGGACTCCTGTCAGGCCAAAATAAATCCCAAGTGTGGCGAGGTTGATGCTCGAGAAATTTCTGGATTTGAACAACGACAACGGCATCATCGGATTGGTGGTTCTTGATTGATGCCAAACGAAGACAATCAGCACGACCACACCGGCGAGAATTCCCGCAATGACCAATGGGCTCGAGACACCGAGCAATGGCGCTTGAATCAATGAGGCGCTGATTGCGGTCAGTCCGAGAACGACCAGCAATCCGCCAATCCAATCGAGTGGACCTCGAGCATTTTCGTCCTGGGTTTCGGGTACGAATCGCACGAACATGGCGATGGTCAAGGCAATCAATGGGCCGTTAATCAGAAAGACCCAGCGCCAGGTTGAATGTTCGACAAACCACCCACCGATCAATGGTCCAATCACGGCGGCGATTCCGGTGAAGGCGGTCCAGGTGCCAATCGCGCTGGCTCGGGCTTTTTCATCGGTGTATACGGCACGCAAAATGGCGAGCGATCCGGGCACGAGCAGTGCGCCCGCCATGCCTTGCACGATTCGGGCAATCACCAGCAATGGCGTGTTCGGTGCGAATCCGCAGACGAGACTCGAGATTCCAAACGCGAGCAGGCCGATCAAAAGCACCCGTTTGCGTCCGTAACGGTCACTGAGCGCACCGCCGAGAATCATGAAGCTCGAGAGCGTCAGCGCGTATCCGGCGACGATCCATTGCAATCCTGAGAGACCCGCGTTCAAATCTCGGTCAATGGTCGAGAGTGCGACGTTGATGATGCTACCGTCGAGTTGGACCACGCCGGAGGCGAGGATCGTGGCGAGCAAGGTCCAACGTTGTTGCGTTGCCGTGAACACAGTTCAGTGTACGGCCTATTTTCTTACTGGGTTCAAGCTCGAGGCGTGCGGGTCAGTTTCCCAGCGATGACGGCGTGACGCGCTCCAGTCGTGTGTGGGATTGTGTTCGCCCAACCTTGAAAGGCGTAATAGCCGAGCACGGCGAACGCGGCGGCCTCACGGGTACTGGAATTTAAGCCGTGTTCGGCGAATCGGGATTCCTCGAGGGTCATGACTTGAATGCCGGTGAGTTGGTCACGCATGGCTTGCATCAGGATTGGATTGAACGCGCCACCACCGGCGACGATCACCTCGTCTAAGTCTTTCGGCACGAACCGACGGTACGATTCGACGATGGTTTGCGCACTGAAGGCGGTCACGCTCGAGACGATATCTTGCGGGGCCAACTCGAAAACACCTTGCAAATTTTGCAAGTTCCAAACTTCGCGCCCGGTGCTTTTTGGCGGGCTCAACTCGAGGTAGGCATTTCGCAACCAGACCTCGAGCAAGCCTTTTTCGATTTTTCCACCGGCGGCGATTTCACCGTTTTTGTCGTAACGTTTTTTGAACAATCCAGCGGCCTCATCGATCAGGCAATTGGCCGGGCCGGTGTCAAAGGCGATCACGTTTTCAAGCTCGAGTCCGGGCAGGTACGTCAGGTTTGAAATCCCGCCGAGGTTATGGATGGCGCGACGCACTCCATTTTCGGCATAGATGACGCGATCTGCGAACGGCACGAGCGGCGCGGCCTGACCTCCAGCGACCAGATCGGCGGGGCGGAAATCGGCGATCACCGGCAACCCAGTTTCTTCGGCGACCACGCTCGCCTCGCCAAGTTGCAAGGTGGCCCGCGTGTGCCAACCTCGAGCCTCATCCAGTCGTGGAATGTGAAAAACAGTTTGTCCATGACTCGAGACGAGTTGCGCATTTTTGGCAAATGGTTTCGCGGCCTTCGCATACGCATCACCGAGTGCGAAATGCAGTTGAGCCAAATCTGCGGTTTTCAACTCGCCGCGCATCGCCTCGAGCACCGCGTCGCGCAAACCATCCGAGTAGGGCGTGTACGAATGCTCGAGCACCTTGACACGAGGCACAGCGAAATCCTCGAGATTTGGCGGCGCGACATTCGATCCTAGTTCTGGAAATCCTGGAAGCTCGAGCAGCACCGCATCGATCCCGTCGGCACTCGTGCCGCTCATCAGACCGATCACCCGAGGGTTCAAACCAACCTCGAGCCATCAACCCACATCACCCGTTTTTGATCTTCACTTTTCACTTTTCACTTTTCACTTTGACCTCGGTTTTCACCGTCCGTAAGGTTCGATCACAATTTTGCCATCCT
>JAYURE010000730.1:0-9198 GCA_043756345.1 Deinococcales bacterium
TAAGATCCCGAACGACCATCGTCGGCTTTTTGCCGCCAAACAAAACCGGGTGTGATTTCGGCGATCTGATTGATCGGCTCGAGCACCGCAACGAATTCGGCCATTTGCGGATCGTCCAATCCGAAACGCAATCGGGCAATGTTGATTTGGGCAAGATGGTGCATCATGAGGGAACTGTATCGCGGCATTGAAGCTCGAGTCTTTCAAAATTCTGCGCCTCGATTTTCCAGTCCGAGATTTCTGGCCCATGTATTCTGAGCCTGTGAAAGAAACCAGTCGCGCTTGGACGGTCCCGGAACTCGGTGGGCTCGAGGTGATGCACGCGAGTTTCGTGCGGCATCAGTTCGCCAAGCATTCGCATGAGACGTTCACGGTGGTTTTGATCGATGATGGCGCGAGCCGGTTCTGGTATCGCGGGGCCGAGCACATCATCGGTGCGGGCATGGTGGCCTTGCTGAACCCGGACGAGGCGCACACCGGCAGCCCGATCACGCCCAACGGGTACTCGCAACGTTCGTTGTACCTCGAGCCGAACCAGTTTCTCGAGCCACGTTTTTTTCGGGAATCGCTCAGCCGTGATGCCAAGCTGTTCGCCAGCATCAGCGCTTTACATGACGCGATTCCAAACCGTGATGAACTCGAGTTACCACTGCGTTTTGCCCACGTGACCGAGCACCTGTTGCGCCAGACGGACGCTCGAGCGTCACAAACCTCGCCGGTTGAAATGACTGCGGTTCGTCATTTGCGCGAACTGATCGAAGATGATCCGAGCGCCAACATTCGCCTCGAGACGCTGGCGATTTCACTCGGTTCGAGTTGCGCACACCTGTCACGGGCGTTCACGAAAGCGCACGGTTTGCCGCCGCACGCTTACCGCTTGCAATTGCGGCTCGAGCGGGCCAAACCGAAATTGCTGGCCGGAACTGCTGCCGCGCAAGTCGCGCTCGAGTTGGGTTTCAACAGCCAGAGTCATTTCATTACGCAGTTCAAACGTTGGACTGGTGTCACACCAAGCCATTACCGTCGCATTGATTGAACCTCGAGCCGATCAATCTCGAGCCGATCAATCTCGAGCCGATCAGTTTGCCCGATCAATACGTTGGTGCTTTCGTCTCGAGCACCACCACGCCCGCACTGCTGACCGTGCCATCCGTACCGGGTTTGATGCTGATGTCCCACCAATTGCGATCCGCTTCGAAACCGATCTTGCAATCTTGTCCAGGCTCCAGCCCGCCAACCAAATACATTTTGATTCCGGGCGGCACGCTGATATCGAAATTCGTGGCTTTCGCATTTGCGCCAGGTCCAAGAAAAATGGCGGTTTCGTTGTTCAACAGCACGCCTGCAAAGTTTTGTTCATAAGCATCGTTGCTGCTGACATTCAGATTCGAGATTGCTTCTTGAGCACCCTGGTAGACCGTCAAAAACACGAAATCGGTGCCCGGATCGTCACCGCTCGAGGTTTCGAGTTGTGTCGCTTTGCCTTCGGTTTGTACGGCTTTGGTTTGGATGTAACCCAAGTTCATGGCGTTGACCGTGAGGCTTTCAATTTCGCTGTGCCATTGCTGCCCACCGTTCAAATCGGCGTTTTCCACTTTTTTGGCATCGTCTGGCAGTGGCATGAATCCGAGCGGTTTGCGCGTGTCGGCGTAATGCACGGCATCGGCAATCATCACGGTTCCCGAAGGCAATGCGATCACTTCACGGCGAGCCTCGAGTGCTTCCGGGTACGAATCGTTGCTGGCGGTTCCTTTGGCGTGAAAGTACAAGCCGCAATCGACCAATGGCAGCGTGTTGCCGCTGGCAATCAAAACCCGCTCGAGCACGGCGTTGGTTTGCGTGACCGGTTTGCAATCTGGTGCTCGAGACGTTTCCGGCATGGCATTGATGACCGGCGCTGAAGCCGCAATGGGTTTTTCGGGCGCAGGTTTCACTGCCTCGATTTTCACAGATGCAGGTTTTGCAGGCACAGGTTTTGCGGCAGCCACACTCGAGGGTTTCGAGATCGTTTTCGTTTGTGCCGTTGCAACCGGAGTTTGGATTCGTGGCGTGCTTGGCGTGTTCGACTGCGCGGTGTTGCTGGATTTAGTTGCCATTAAAAACGTGGCACGTGCCGGTTCAACAACCACTGGGACAGAGGCGAGCGGTGTTTTCACCTCGGCAGGAACAGTTGGGGTTTTGACTGGCGCGGCAATGGGTTTGACTGCATTCGGTTTGTTCGGCACGGGTTTCGATTCCACCACGGAATTGCTTGCAGCATTGCTCGAGCTTGGTGCGATCACAGGTTTGCTCGAGGATTCTGGTAGCACGCTCGGGAGCGTAACGGGCTGCGCGACAGGCTGCAAAAAACGGCTGTTCATGATTCCAAATCCGCCTGCAACAATCCCAACCAAAGCCACAGGCGCGAGCAACCACAAGGCACTTTTTGACCCGGCAGGTTTGATGCTGGGTTGCGTTTCAACTCGAGTATCCGATGCGGGTTCTGACCAGTTGGAGTTGGACCAATTTGAACCAGAAATGAAAGCCGGATGATCCGATGCGCTCGAGGCGTTCTCGAGAACGTCCGGTTTCAAACTTGGAATTTCAACTCGAGAATCTGCTGCGCTCGAACCCAGGCTCGAGGCTGGAACACCTGAGATGATCGCCTCGATTTCCCGGACGATACTTGCGGTGCTCTCGATGCGTTCGCCAGGATTTTTGCGCAACGCGAGCTTGACCAATTCGATCAGTTTTGCCGGAGCCTCCGGGCAGAGTTGCTCGAGCGGGTCTGGTTCCAAACTGAGAATTGCGGCCAGCAACGCACCAATGTTTTCTTGCACGAACGGCGGACGACCCGCCAGCATTTCAAACGTGACCGCGCCCCAAGCCCAAACATCAACCTGATGCCCGATGGTTTGACTGCGCATTTGTTCTGGAGCCATGTACATCAGTGTGCCGGTGGTTGCGCCAGGTTTGGTCATCATGCGGCTGGCATCCTCGAGGCGGGCCAAACCAAAATCCAACAGTTTGATCACGCTCGAGTTGTTCGCTTGACGAGATAAGAAAATATTTGCCGGTTTGACATCCCGATGCGTCACACCTTGCGCATGTGCATGCTCGAGGCCACGGGCAATCTCGAGCGAGAAACGCATCGCGTCATTCAGGCTCAACCGACCAGAATCCAAGCGTTCGCGCAATGTTTCACCCTGATAACGCGCCATCGCCAAGAAGGTTTTGTCACCGGATTGCTCGAGTGCGAAAACCGCGCCGACATTCGGGTGGTCCATGCGTGAAACGGCTTTCGCTTCGCGCTCGAAGCGTCCAATCGCCTGTTCGTCTTGCGCGATTTGCTCGAGCACGAATTTTAGGGCCACCGTGCGCCCAAGTTTCAAATCCTCAGCCTCAAAAACTTCGCCCATGCCACCCGCGCCGAGCTTGCGGGTGATTTTGTAATGCAGCAATTGCGTGCCAATCATGGCCTGATGATAGGGAAAAACGGGGCTTGGGCCTGTGCAAATTCGGCTCGCGTTAAACTGCTGAGATGACTGCTGAAACAACAACCCAAGTGATCGTTTTGAATGGCGGCTCGAGCGCGGGAAAATCTAGGATCGTTCGTTGCTTGCAGGCCATCTTGCCAAACCCTTGGATCACCTTGGGCGTGGACACGTTGCTCGCCGCGATGCCAGCGAGCATGCGAACCTCGGATGCTGGAATCGAATTTGCAGCCGACGGTTCAATCTCGGTCGGGGCCGAATTTCGCACTTTGGACATTGCCTGGAGTCACGGCATTGCGGCGATGGTTCGCAGTGGTGCTCGGGTGATCGTGGACGAAGTTTTTCTGGGTGGCGCAACTTCGCAGGCTAGATTGAAAACCGCTTTGGAAGGACTCGAGGTTTTATGGGTCGGCGTGCGTTGTGATGCCAACATCGCCGAAGGCCGCGAGATGGCCCGAGGTGATCGCGTGACCGGCATGGCGCGATCCCAGGCGAGCATCGTTCATAATGGCGTGACTTACGATTTAACGGTGAACACAAGCCACACGGAATCGCTCGAGTGTGCGCGAACCATTGCGGCACACGTTCGATGAAACCCCCGTAGGGTGCGCCGTGCGCACCGCCCGTAACTTGGTGCGCACGGCGCACCCTACAAAAGCTCAACGTTCTCGAGAAATTTCGTCACCGCTTCGGGCCACATCTCGAGGGCTGCGCCTGCCAAACTGATGTGCCAGATCACGTTCGGTCAAACGCAACGCGGTCGGTCGCCCATGCGGGCAGGCCCACGGAATTTGAGTTTCGCGCAACGCCTCGAGCAATTCTTGCGCGTCACTGTGCGCGAAACGATGGCCCGCTTTGACCGCAGGATGACAAGCCAGCCGTGAGAGCACCGCCCGTCGCGCCTCCTCGAGTCCGAGCGCATCGTGAACGATCTGACGCACGCCCTCCTCGAGCGGCAAACCCGCGATCACGGCGGGCACGGCACGCACGCGATGCAGTCCGCCTCCGAACGGCTCGAGGATCAAACCCATCGAGCGCAACTCTGGGTCACGAACCTCGAGCACCGCAATCTCGGCGGGGGAGAGCGTCACGAATTCCGCCTCGGGCAACTCGAGCGATTGACCCATGATGAAGGCCGCCTCGAGTTCTTCGTACAAGATGCGTTCGTGCGCGGCGTGCTGATCTATTAACCACAGGTCGCCATCACCCTCGGCGAGCAGGTACGCATCTCGGTACGCGCCAATGAACTCGAGGTGCGGGAAACTGCTGGCGGCCCGGATTGGCCCGGTCACAACGCGAGGTTCCGGCGCGGCCCGCACGAGCGGATGTTCGCGCAACGCACCCGCAATCGCCTCGGTCAGCACGGCCTCGACACGGGCAGGCTCGAGGAAGGCGACGCGCAATTTTCCGGGATGCGTGTTGACATTTAACGCCGTTGGTGGCGCGATGATCTCGAGCGCCGCGACGGGCGAGTGGCCCTTGGGCAGCAAGCTCAAGTACGCCCGTTGCACCGTGCTGGCAATCGTGTCCTCAAGTTCGACCGGACGGCCATTGACCGCGATGTGCAATCGGTCCCGGCGCGGTCGGGCCAACTCTGGGCGCGAGGTCACGCCACGCACGCTGTACGCGCCATCTTGAACGCCAACCTCGAGCATTCGGTTCGAGGCGAGCGCCCCGTAAACCGTCGCCATCGCGTCACGGTGCGAGCCGGGCGCGTGTTGCAAGCGAACCTCGCCATCGACACTCAAACGCCAAGCGATACCGGGATGGTGCAGCACGTAACGCGAAACGAGCGTGCCGACACGACGCGCCTCGAGCGCCGCACTTTCGAGCGAGGCTTTGCGGGCCGGAAAATCGGCGAACAAATCCCGGGCCACAACGCTGGTTCCAGCGGCGCACGGCACATCAAAAACCTGAACCTGATCGAGTCCATCGCCACGAAAATGCGCGATCAACCTCGCGCCACCCAATTGATTCGCCGGTCTCGAGGTGATGCTCAATTCTGCCGCAACCGCGATGCTCCAGAGCGCCTCGCCACGAAATCCAAAACTCGAGATTGCTGTTAACGACTCGAGTTTACTGGTCGCAAACCGTTGAGGTGCAAGCTCCAACTGATCCCGAGGTACGCCATCGCCATCATCGGTCACACGCAAAAGCGCAATCCCGCCCGCCTCGAGTTCGATCTCAATCCGTGTGGCGTGGGCATCCAAAGCATTCTCGAGCAATTCCTTGACGGCATCGGCCGGACGTGCGATCACCTCACCCGCCGCGATCTCTCGGACGAGTTCTGGTGGTAACAACCGAATCGGACGCACAAGACAGTCTACCGAACGTCACCAATTGAACACCGTCTCGAGCAAAAGCAGCGGTGCAGCCGCGAAATGGGACTTGAGAGTAAAAAGCAGTGAAAAGTGGAAAGTGCGTCAGGCTCGAGCTTTTTCTTTTTCTTTTTCTTTCCACTTTCCACTTTCCACTTCTCAAGCCTTGTCCCAATCTGAGGTTGCACCCAATTGATCATTTCTGGCTGATCATTTCTGGTTGATCGGAACCGCCGTCACAACCCGCTTGCCCGCAAAATCCGTGGCGTAGACGCGACCATCATCTGAAACCACGACTTGCCGCAAATCGCCACCCAATTCGAGGTTTTGAATCAACTTGCCCGAAAGCGCATCGATCACGCCGAGCCGACCACTGCGACCGACCACGTACAGCCTCGAGCCATCTTTGGAGAGGGCCACATCGGTCGGAGAGAACTCTTTGCCTTTGAGCACATCGCCAGGATTCAGGCCGCGAACGCTGCCGTCCGGGTTGAATTCTTGCACCAAGTCCGAAAGGCCATCGGCAACAAAAACACGCCCGTCTTGTGCAACCTCGAGCCCTTGAAAACGGGCGAGTTCGCCGAGGTCGTATGGGTTCAAGGTTTTGCCGGTCAGCAGGTCAATCCGGTCGATGCTGTGCACAAACGTGCTGACCAGCAGCGTGTTTGCAGGTCCGAACGCCAACGAGTGCGGACGTTCGGCCACGGCGATGCTGCGCGTGCGTTTCAGGCTGATCGTGTTGATTTCGGTGACGCTGTTCGAGCCGGTATCGGCGGTGTAAACGTAGCGTCCGTCGCTCGAGACGAGGATGCCCTGCGGGAACGACCCGGTTTGGGCCATGCCACGAACTTTGGCACCGACCAAATCGACTGCGTACACCCGGCCTTTGTCCACCTCGGTCACGAATGCGGTTTGCGCATCTGGACTGAGGGCCACGCTGTTCAAGCGTTCCTTGGCGATGGGCACGTTCACGACCGAACCGCCACCCTCGAGGATTGTGACGATGCTTAGCGTGTGATCGGCAGCATTGACCACGTACAACCGCTGTCCATCATTCGCCAAGGCCAACCCGACCGGTTCCGACCCGACCCGGATCACGCCGCCCACCTCGAGTTCTGGTGTGCCGCCACGGGTTGGGTTGAAGGCATACAAGACTGCGCCCATGACCAGCAGCACAACGATTGCAGGCATGAGGATTCGTGTGTTCATGAGGGAATTTCGCTCCGGGAATCTGCTGGACATCTGGTCATCGGTTGGTCACAGGATTTGGTGCGAGGCAACGCACAACCCGCAAACCGGACCTGGCGTTAGGTTCTGGTTTGACGCACCGGGTCTCCCCTTGCGTTTGCGTGTTTTTATTATGCCCCGACTCGAGACCTCGAGCAAGAGAGTCACCCTGAAAGCCGATCAACAGGGCTTAAAACCGTGTTCATTAAATGGGTGCCTGAATGGGTGCCTGAATGGGTGCCTAAATGGTTGTTGAACCACTTTGGACTCGAGCCCGTCTCCAACGAACCAGGCTTTCGAGCAGGTTCGAGAACAAGATTGCGCCCACACCACTTGCCACCTGCAACTCGAGGTAACGTTTGGGCAGCGCAAAGGTCGGATCGAGTTTGATTTGCACGATGCTTAAAACCAGCACCGGAGCGGCAAAACCTGCAATCACCAGCACCACGCCAAGCCAACCGGGTTCGGCGTGACGCAAGACAAGGGCCACCAAGCTCGAGCCGATTAAGAGCGGCAGCACCAAAGCCCAAGAATGACCGGGATCGCGGTACAGCCCAGCGAACAAAACCAGCAGGCTGGCGTAACCGAACCATCGTCCACCGAGTTTATCGACAAAAAACACGAGCGCACAGCCGACCACGACCTTGTACGAGAAGGTCAACGGGGCGAGCGCCAAGGCTGCGCCTCCAGCGGTGGAGAGGATCAGACCGGCAAGCCAGGCGAACAACGGTGAAAGCATCAAGCCACGATACCCCGAGCGGACCAGTGCCGAACAGGGTGATCGGCAGGGTGATGAGCAGGGTGATCTCGAGCCGAAAATCCGGTTTTAAGTGCTTGGTTCGGGTTCGGAATCCTCGAGCGTGAAGGGTGATTGCACGGGTGACTGAACAGTTGCCGCGAATGCTTGCGTCGAGTCCAGTTTTTGCGCTCCAAACCCGTGTTTTACAGGGGACCATTGTTCAAAAACTTATCCACAGCCCTGTGGATAACTCTGGGATTGACAAGGCTTTCCCTGGGTTGCTAAATGACGGCTTTTCATGTACTGGACGGGATTCAAGCCACTCGAGTCCTCCTGTGGATAAAGTTATCCACAACCACCGTTTTGCCTGTGGATAAACCCGAGCCCAAGGACATGACCTCGAGCCGCTCCTGGAGGGCATTTGTGCCCGATTTCGACCAGTTTGAACCTCGATCAAAGCCATGAATGGCCTTGAATTCCAACTCGAGATATGCTCTGTTCATGTCCATTTCGCCGCTCGCCGGTCTGGTCGCTCCGCAATCGATTCTGGTGAACATTCCCAGGCTCGTCTCGAGTTATTACGCGATTTCCCCGGACGCGAGTGATGCGGCACAACTTGTCGCTTTCGGCACGAGCGGACATCGGGGCAATTCGTTTGCAGGTACGTTCAACGAGGCGCACATTCTGGCGATCTCGCAGGCGACCGCCGAGTACCGCTCGAGTACGGGAATTTCCGGACCACTTTTTATTGGTACGGACACCCATGCGCTCTCAGAACCCGCTTGGATTTCGGCGCTCGAGGTTTTGGTGGCGAACGGGGTTCAAGTGCGTTATCAGGAGGCTCCCGATGGTCAATGGGGTTTCACGCCAACGCCATTGATTTCGCACGCGATCTTGAATTTCAATCGGGCCAATCCGGGCGTGCTCTCTGACGGCATCGTGATCACACCGAGCCACAACCCGCCCATGGATGGTGGCTTCAAGTACAACCCGCCAACGGGCGGACCAGCCGATACGAACGTCACCAAAGCGATTCAGGCTCGAGCCAACGAATTGTTAAAAGCGAATCTCGAGGGCGTCAAACGCATACCGTTCGCCAGGGCACTCGCACAGGCCGAGGCGTTCGATTTTGTCACGCCTTACGTCTACGAACTGCCCGAGATCATCGACCTAGATGCCATCCGAGCCAGCGGCTTACGCATCGGCGTGGACCCACTCGGCGGCGCGAGCCTTCCGGTCTGGCAGGCAATCAATGACATCCACAAATTGGGCCTCGAGATTGTCAACCACAAAGTGGACCCGAGTTTCGCCTTCATGACCGTGGACAAAGACGGCAAGATTCGCATGGACTGCTCGAGCCCATACGCGATGGCGAGTCTGATTCACCTCAAAGACAAATTTGATGTGGCGATTGGCAACGACCCGGACGCCGACCGGCACG
>JAYURE010000731.1:0-3258 GCA_043756345.1 Deinococcales bacterium
TTGCTTGAACAGGTTGCGCAAGACACAGGGCCGGAGGGGTTTGAATGGCAAAAGAGATCAGGCGTTTCGGTAAGATCGAGGAGATTATTCCGCTGCCAAAGCTTGTGGAGCTTCAGATTGGCAGTTTCGATCATTTTTTGCAAAAAGGCAAAACGGCCCCAGAACGCGGCGATGATGTCGGGTTGCAGGGCGCGTTTAAAGAAATCTTCCCGATTGACGAATCGGACCGCAACAAGACCGGTGGTTTGGTCCTGGATTTCCTCGAGTACGAAATTGGTGAGCCCGGTCGTGGCCCCGAAGAGTGCCGCGAGAAGGATTTGACCTACCAGGCCCCGTTGTACGCGAAATTGCAATTGATTCACCGCGACACCGGCCTGATCAAAGAAGACAAGGTGTTCCTTGGCGATTTGCCATTGATGACCGAGGAAGGTTCGTTCATCGTCAACGGTGCGGACCGCGTGATCGTGTCGCAGATTCACCGCAGCCCTGGCGTGTACTTCACCGCAGGTTATCGCGGCACGCGCAAGGTCTATGCCGGTGCGATTATCCCAATGCCGAAGCGTGGCCCGTGGATCGAACTCGAGTTCACCGCTGCCGACGTGTTGGAAATGAAGGTCAACAAGCGCAAATTCCCGGTCACGATGCTCTTGCGCGTGCTCGGCATGACCGACGAAGCGATTCGCGCCCTGTTTTCTGAGTTCGGCGATGTCCTCGAGCCAACCTTTGCCGATGACAAAACCACCGGCATGGGAACCGACGAGGCATTGATGCGTCTGTTCACGATTTTGCGTCCGGGCGACCCACCCAAGCGCGACAAGGCGATCAGCTACCTCGAGTCGTTGCTGGCCGATCCGAAACGTTACGACCTCGGTGACGCTGGCCGTTACAAGATGAACACGAAGTTGGGCATCGAGGATCAGGACAAGACGCTGCTGACTTACAACGCCACCGAGCAGAAATTCTCGGATTCGGGCCTGATTGCCACGATCCGTTATTTGTTGTCACTCACGGCTGGAATGCCCGGATTTGAAGAGGATGACATCGATCACCTCGGCAACCGTCGCGTTCGGACCGTCGGCGAGTTGTTGTCTGATCAGTTCCGCGTCGGTTTGGGCCGCATGGCCCGAGGTGTGCGCGAACGCATGCTCCTGGGCAACCCGGACGCAGCCACGCCACAGAAGTTGGTCAACAACCGGCCCATCGTCGCGGCAATGCGTGAGTTCTTCGGACGCTCGCAACTCTCGCAATTCAAGGACCAGATCAACCCGCTGGCCGAACTTCGTCACAAGCGCCGCATCTCCGCGCTCGGGCCTGGCGGTTTGACCCGCGAACGCGCCGGTTTCGACGTGCGTGACGTTCACCGCACGCATTACGGACGCATCTGCCCGATTGAAACGCCGGAAGGCGCGAACATTGGATTGATCTCGAGCCTCGCGTCTTACTCGAAGGTCAACCCGCTCGGCTTCATCGAGGCCCCGTACCGCAAGGTCATCAAGGGCAAAGTCACGCACGATGTCGTCTACATGACCGCGCACCAGGAAGACAAGCATACGATTGCGCAGGCGAACACCGAACTCGACGGCGCGACCCTTGTCGGTCAAGTCGTCGCCCGTCGTCGCGGTGATCCGTTCATCGTCGACTCGAGCGAAGTCGATTACATGGACGTTTCGCCGAAGCAGATCGTTTCGATCAGCACCAGTTTGATTCCGTTCCTCGAGCATGACGATGCGAACCGTGCGCTGATGGGATCGAACATGCAATCCCAGGCCGTGCCGCTCGTTCGGGCCGAACCACCAGATGTTGGTACGGGCGTCGAAGAACGAATCGTCTTGGATTCCGGCACCGCCGTCTCGAGCGACATTGAGGGCGAAGTCATCGAAGTTGATGGCGATCACGTCATCGTGCGTCAAGCGAACAAGAACGTCAAAGAATTCAAGCTGACCCGTTTCCAACGCTCGAACATGGGCACCAATAACGATCAACGCCCAATCGTCAAAGTGGGCGACAAGGTCAAACCCGGCACGATCCTGGCCGACGGTCCAGCCTCGCTCGGTGGTCGTCTCGCGCTTGGACAGAACATCACGATTGCGATCATGCCGTTTGACGGCTTCAACTTTGAAGACGCAATCTGCATCAGCGAATCCTTGATTCGCAAAGATTTCTACTCGAGCGTTCACATCGAAAAGCACGAGAAGGAAGCCCGCGACACGAAGCTCGGGCCAGAAAAAGTCACCCGCGACATTCCGGGCCTGAGTGAGGCTGCACTGCGCGACCTCGACGAGGACGGCATCGTTCGGATTGGCGCGGAAGTCAAACAGGGCGATATCTTGGTCGGTCACACCAGCTTCAAAGGCGAAACCGAACCGACCCCAGAGGAACGCCTGTTGCGTTCGATCTTCGGCGAGAAGGCCCGAGAGGTCAAAGACACCAGCTTGCGCGTGCCATCCGGTGAGGGCGGTGTCGTCATTCGCACCGTGCGATTCAAGCGCGGCGAGGACGGCGTGGACTTGAAACCCGGCGTGCGCGAAATGATCCGCACCTATGTCGCGCAGCGCCGCAAGTTGCAGGTCGGCGACAAGCTCGCCAACCGTCACGGTAACAAGGGCGTTGTCTCCAAGATTCTTCCACCGGAAGACATGCCATTCCTGCCGGACGGCACACCCGTCGATCTGGTGTTCAATCCGCTCGGCGTGCCATCGCGCATGAACCTCGGGCAGATTTTTGAAACGCACTTGGGCGAGGTTGCCCGTCGTCTCGGGGTCAGCTTCGTCACGCCGGTTTTCGATTCGGCGACCGAAGAACAAATCAAAGAACTCCTGGTCAGCACCGCCAAGGACGCGCTCGAGGATTACACCTCACGCGGTTTCACCGTGGACAAGCGCGACCGCAGCGTGCTCGAGCGGGCAGTCAAGCTCGGCGTGATCACGGATGCGACCGACACCGACAAGGCCAAGATTGACTTGGCCCGCACTGGCAAGACGGTTTTGTACGACGGACGCAGCGGCGAACCGGTCGAAGGTCCAGTCGTCGTCGGCACGATGTACGTTCTGAAGCTTTACCACATGGTCGAAGACAAGATGCACGCCCGCAGCACCGGACCGTACTCGCTGATCACGCAACAACCACTGGGCGGTAAGGCCCAATTCGGTGGTCAACGCTTCGGCGAGATGGAAGTCTGGGCGCTCGAGGCTTACGGCGCAGCGCACACCCTGCAAGAAATCCTGACGCTCAAATCCGACGACATCGAAGGCCGCGACG
>JAYURE010000732.1:0-9182 GCA_043756345.1 Deinococcales bacterium
AAGATTCTCGTGTCTCTAAAAGCCATATGCGTAAGCCCTGCCCATTCAGGTGAGTTTGGCTTCATTTATTGCATCCGTTGTGCAGAATGAGATAAAAACAAGAGTAAAGACCATGGGAACAGCCTGTGAACGGCTCGAGTCCGCACATGAAAAACCTCCCCGAGTAGGGGAGGCTTTATTGAAAGGAGTAGGGCGTCAGCGTCGCACAGGTTCGCGGGATTGGGTTTGGCTCGAGGATTCGCCTGCGGGTTTGTTGCCCATGTACGAGTACCCGTAACCGCCGTAATAATCGGATTTGTTCAAGACATCGATCTTGTTCAGGACCGCACCGAGGACTCGAGCACCGGTCAGGCTGATCGATTCGACGACTTGGGCGATCTCGGATTGGCCGGTCTTGCGGGCCTCAACGACCATCAGCACGCCGCTGACCAGTGGGGCCATCAGCATTGCGTCCACCGTGGCGAGCGCGGGTGGTGCGTCTATGATGATCATGTCGTACTGGCTGCTCCAACGCTCGAGTGCAACCTCGAGTTCTTTGACGGCGCTGAAACGCTCGTTCTTGGTGCCGCTCGGGTAGGACGGCATCAGGTGCAGGTTGCCACCGAGTTGCATGACTTGCGCGATTTGTGGGTCACGGATGGCGTTGTGGAAACCACGACCTTCGGGCACGTTGATGATCCGGCCCGACTCGAGGTTCATCCATGGGGCGCGTTCGGCGGCGGCCCCCCAAGTTTTGAGTTGGCTTGGACGGTGAATGTCGGCGTCGATCAAGAGCACGTTCTGGCCTGAACTGGCAAATGCGTAGGCGAGTCCGGCGCTGATGCTGGATTTGCCTTCGGCTGGCGCACACGAGGTTACGAGCACGATTTTTGGCGTGCGTCCAGAAAGGATCGTGTTCAGGCTGACCTGAACGAAACGCAACGCTTCTGCGGTTGCGCCTTGGGTCATTGCGGCCAAAATGCTGCCGCGACCTTGCGAGATGCGGGGCAGTTTGCCGATGACTTGGATTTGCATGGATTTGAGGTCGTCACCGTTCTCGACTGGTTTTTGCACGCTTGAACGCAAGAAGACGAACAGGCTCGAGCCGACCAGCGCGACCAGCGCGGCGAGCGCGGCGTACAACGATGGCACGGGGCGCACGGCTTTGAGCGGCGTGGCGGCACGTGTCACTAACGACAGCGTGTTGCGGGTCGAGTAGGTCAAGAGTCGAGCATTGTCGAGTTCTTCGGTGCGTTGCGTGCGTTGCAGCAGCAACGTCTCGCGCACCGTGCTTTTTGTGGTGGTCGTGTTGATGCGACGGTCGATGTCTTTGATTTGCGCCTCGAGGCTGGTGATCACGTCTTTGACGGTTTTGCGAATGCGGTCCGAATCCCAACGCACGAGTTCGTCGGCGGCGAGGTTCGCCAAGCCAGCGGCAACGGCGGGGTTTGGATGTTCGGCGGTGATGGTGTAGACACCGTTTCCGTACAAATCCAGACGTCCACTGAGTTTGAAGACCAGTCCGGCACGTTGGTTGCCGATGGCTTGGTCAATTTTTTCGTTCATGTCGGCGTTGTCTTTTGGGCTCATTTCTGCGATTCCAGAGAGGTTTGCGCGTACAGCGTTGAGCACTTCAGTACCAACCATGGCCGCTTCGATGGCCTCTCGAGGCAATGGGTTGGAACTGACCATCTGTGATGACAGCGCGGCATTGCTGGCAGCGTTGCTGTTGTTGTTGGTCGAAAGCACCCGAGCGGTCGAGGCAAAAATGGGCGTTTGTGATTTGAAGTACCAGAATGCGCCCAGACCGGTGATCAGGGTGGTGGCGAGGATCAAACGCGCATTGGCTTGCAGTTTACGAAGGACATCGCGCAGGTCTATTTCGCCATTGTTTTGAGGCATTGCGGTTTCTTGCGTCACGGTTGGTTCTCCCTGTTGATGTCAGTTCAGGTTCTGATCTGACGGGTGCTGGCTCGAGCGGTTGGTCGATGCTGTTGGACGGTTATTTTAGTTTGTCCAGTGTTATTCGTTCTTTTTTGATTTTGAACTGTCTGTCCCTGAGAAACTCTGTTCTTAAGAAACCCCGGCCCCGGATAAGCAGATAAGTGCAGAAGTGGCAGAGGCCGAAAGCCTTTGCAGCCAAACGGATTGTACCCGTGTTGCTGCCCCCCGGTTCATGAATTGTCACACCGGGAGATGAACTTTGGTTTAAGTATCCGATCTGGTCTCGAGTCTAAAATTCCGTGTCGGTTTTTGTCAGGCTTCCGTAAGACCCGGTGCTATACCTTGATCTAGAGATACGGCGTTGCGCACCGTGTTTCATACCCCTCCTTCAGTGCCCCACGGAAGACCTCCCCGTGGGGCACGTCTTTTTGGGCTTGGTCGGGCATAAAACCCCAAAGCAAAAGCCCCATCTCGAGACAGGGCTTTGCCATTCAGAACGGGTTTATGCCAGTTTTTCGATGGCTTGGGTCAACGCCTTGTCCCGTGTGGCCAGCACACGCAAGTTGTTGATGCCTTCGTTTCCGATCACTTCGCCAAGACGGGCGACGCTGACGCGGTTGCTGCGGGCAAAATTCTCGAGCGCGTTGCGCCATTCGTCGCTGGTTAATTCGGTTTTGAAACCTTCGGCCAGCTTCTCGAGTGCCAGGTCGCGGCGCACACGTTCGGTCGCGCTTTTCACCAGGTCGGCCTCGAATTCCTCGAGCTTGTTTTCCGTGCCCAAGTACTCGCGGTACGCTTCCAGGCCGATGCCTTGGCGTTCGAGGTCATTTTTCAAGTCCGTCTCGAGCGCTTCACGGCGGCGGACGATCAGCACTTCTGGGATGACAACGGTCATGCCTTCGGAAAGCTTGCCGATGAGTTCGTCCTTGCGGTCCGAATCGAACTTGCCAACCGCACGGTTCTGAAGGTCTTCGCGGACTTTGACGCGCAATTCGGCCAGGTCCTCGAGTTCCAAGGTTTTGGCGAAATCGTCGTCCAGCTCGGGCAGGTTTTTGGCTTTGATGTCCAAAATCTTGATCTTCAAGGTTTGCGCCTCTTCACCATCGGCCCCACTGGTGACGGGCACGTCCACTTCGGCCTCGGCGCTTTGGCCCAACAGGGCGGTACGGATGCCCTCATCGGCCCGCTCGAGGTAGACCGGGTAGGTCTGACCGGCATCCTCACCCTCAAGGATTTCGACGTTCAAGAGGTCGTTCGCTTCGGCAACCCGTTCGACCGGTTCGTAGCTGGCCTGACGGTTGCGCAAATCCTCGAGCGCATCGGTGACTTCCTGATCACCAATCTCAAGCTTAACGGTCTCGAGCTTGTACCCCTCCCAGGCGGGCAAGGTCACTTCTGGGTAGTTTTCAGCTTCGACGGTGTACTCGAACTCGCTGCCCTCAAGAACGGCACCCGGCGTGATGGTCGCCGTGACCGGAATCAACTCGAGTTCTTTGACGGCGGTCTGATAGGTTTTGTTGACCAGGTAATCGCGGACCTCGCCTTGGATGTAATCCAGACCGATGCGCTTCTCAACGACGTTTTTCGGGGCGCGACCCGGACGGAAGCCCGGAATCTTAACGTTCCTCGAGACGGCAGTGAAGACCTCTGTGAAGGCGACGCTGACATCGCTGCTTGGAACCGTGACTTTGAACTTGACGTTGTTACCGGTGCGTTCGAGCAATTGGGCCATGAAAAGATCCTCCGAGAACTGTCGTGCCTGAATGAATCAGTGAAGGTTGATCACTGAAATTTGATTCCTGAAACTGATGGTGGTGCGAGTAACCCATCGATCTCGTGGTGCGTGAGTGGTGCGAGGAACCCATCGATTCCCGTGGTGCGAGGAAAGGGACTTGAACCCTCACGGTTGCCCACCAGATCCTAAATCTGGCGCGTCTACCAATTTCGCCATCCTCGCCCATTGCTGAATTAAACCCGTTGAATTAAACCCAGCCGAACAGAGCGGGCCGCGAGGCCCAGGCCGCACAGAATACAGAAAAAGAGCGGTCGGGTCAATCGTTATTGGTGAAGTGATCGGGGAAACTGCGAAGTCGCTGGCTCGAGAAATTTGGGTTCTATTGGTTGTTCTGGCGAGGGTTTACCCCTACGAAAAACGCTGGCCTGTCCTCCGAAGCGAGGATCAATTCAACCCCATTTCAGGTCAATGCTTGCTTTGCGGTTGCCCTGGTGAAGTATCAGGCTCCCGGACCAGGCTCGAGAGATTGGACTCGAGAGATTGGGTTCGAGATGGATCAAACTCGAGAAATCACAAATCGCGCCGATCAAACGCCCAGATCGCCACGGCCAGCGCAATCACGATGTAAACCCCGGCCCAGATCAGCAATCCCAACGAGATCGGCTCGAGCCCGATGAACGGGTTGCTGCCGCTAAAATTGCGTTGCGACGCCAGCAAAGCCTCCGATTGCAGGTGATAAGAAGCGCCCTTCCATAGGGCATCGCTGGGGATCAGAACTTGCGAAATGCGGCTGATCGTCTCGAGGATGGGGGTGTCGGTGGCCTTGCCGATGCTGTCGAGCAGGCCGCCGATCCAGGCGAAACCGTAGAGCAAAAACACGACGATGCCATTGGCCAGCGTCGAGAACAAGGTACTGCCGAGCACGCTCAGGGTGAGCAGCAGGATCGCGCCGAAGGCCATCAGTGCGATGGCTCGAACCGGATCTGGCGGTCCGTAACCGGTCAATAGGCGCACACCGACGAGCAAACTGCTGGTCAGGCCAACGATGTACAGGACCGTCAGGCTGGCGAAGCCGAACCATTTGCCGAGCAGCACTTGGGCGCGTTGCACGGGTTTGGTCAGCGTGGCAAAAAACGTGCCCGATTCGATCTCGCCACTGATCGCACCAATCGCCGAAAGCGCACCAAGCAACGCCCCAAGAAAATTGGCGATGTACATGCCCATGACCGTGATGCTGGCGTAAGCGATTTCGGGACCACCGCGCCGGGAGCCGAGTTCGGCGGCACGTTCGATGAACCGCTGATGCAAGAAATACACGCCAAGCAGGTACAGGCCCACGAAGGCGACGCTGAGCAGCAGCACGGCGAAAATCAAGCGTTTGCTAATCGCCTCGCGCCAGGTCAGCCGGGCAATCAAGAAGATGTTGTTCATGCTCGAGCACCAGTTGAGTTCGACCCATGTGATTGTCCCTCGATGACGTCCATGAACAGTTCCTCGAGGTCCTGGTGTTTGGGCACGAGCGCACGCAATTCGCAACCGGCTTCGATCACGGTTCGGGCAATCAATGGCACGTCGGATTCAGATTTCAACTCGAGGCGGATCAGGTTTTCACCCACCTCGAGCACGCGACCAAACGGTGCGAGGCTGGTGCTCAATTCTGGCGTGACCCGATCCACGCGGATCTCGAGCTCGAGCGTCGAAAGCAACTGTTGCAACGGCCCGCTGCGCAAAACTGTGCCGCGATTGACGATGGCGACCCGATCACAGGTTTGTTCGACTTCGGAAAGCAAATGCGAATTCAAAAACACGGTCATGCCCTCGAGTTTGAGCCGGGCGATGATCTCACGGACCTCGCGCCGCCCGAGCGGATCGAGCGCCGAGGTTGGTTCGTCCAGGAACACCAACTCTGGCCGGTTGAGGATCGCCTGTGCCAAGCCAGCGCGTTGCTGCATACCTTTGGAATACGTGCGCAACTTATCCGGCCCACGACCCGTCAGCCCAACCAAGGCGAGCACCTCTGGAATGCGCCGCTCGAGATCGGATCGGGTCATGCCGTACAACTGGCCGTGAAAACGCAAGAATTCCTCGCCGGAAAGCCATTCGTGAAAACGGAACAACTCTGGCAGAAAGCCAAGCTTACGCCGCACCTCGAGATCCTGAATCGAACCGCCCAGCACGCTCGCGGTGCCTGAAGAGGGTCGGCACAACCCCAAGAGCATTTTGATCGTTGTGGTTTTGCCCGCACCGTTCGGACCGAGAAAGCCGAACACCTCACCCCTGGCCACCTCGAGCGATAAATCGCTAACGGCGGTGTGGTTCGGGAATGTTTTGTTCAGGTGCTTGGTTTGAATGGCGAGCGTCATCCTTGCAGCCTACCGGATCGATTCGATCTCAAATGATCGAAACTCGAATTCGAGAGATACCTCAAAGTTCGTTGACCCTCAAAAAGTGAATGGCCCGATATCATTTGTAGGGTGCGCTATGCGCACCAAAAACACGTGTGAAACGGTGCGCACGGCGCACCCTACAATTGGCTGTAGTTTGATTGAAGGATGAGTCAACCAAGGTCAACAAACTTTTAGTCCTGTCTCCCCGAACTCAAATTGGCGCAGACAGGTACGTTTGATTCTTGCACTTGATTTTTCCACCCAATAGCGCTTGATCGGCCTGCGCCAGCAAATCTGGCAGTGACGTGGCCCGCTCAAGTACCGTCACACCGATGGTCGCACCGATCTGATGCGTCGCAACGCTCGAGCGGATCGGTTGATCACACAGGGTTGCTCGGATTCGGGCGACGAACGCTTGCGCATCCTCAGCCCGGACATCCGGCAGTAGCAACGCGAATTCATCACCGCCGAGGCGTCCGATCAAATCCGAATCCCTCGAGGCCATCAGCAGGCGTTGACCGACGATGCTTAATACCTCATCGCCACTTTGATGCCCAAACTGATCGTTGACTTGCTTGAAGCCATCCAAGTCCAGAATCGCAATCACGGCGCTGCGGCGTTGACGGTGCAATTGGGCGATGTTGCGCGTGGCTTGACGCATGAATTCTGCACGGTTTGGCAGGCCGGTCAGGTCATCGATGGTCGCTTGGCGTTGCAGTTTGGTGAATGGCAGGGTGGCCCCGAAAACGAGCGGCCAAGCCAGCAGGCAGGTCAGGCCAAAAATCCAAGCGATCCTCGAGTTTTGCTGCGCGTTTTGAGCCGCGAATTCCTGCATGAAATCCTGACTCGGCGCGTGAACACCGATCAACCAGCTTGTGCCGTTGCCAATCGTGAACGGCCTGAGAATCCCAAAATACCCATCCTGCCCAACCTCGAACGAATTCATGCCCAAAGAACTGGTGCTTAATGGCAAATTATGGCTCGAGCCTGTGCTGAGCATCGATTGCACGACCGCGCCACCGACGATATCGGCCTTCGGCAATTCATCGCTGAATTCACGGCCAACCCAATCGAGTTTCGGAAAGGCCACAGCAGTTCCGTTGTGATCCACGATGAAGGCCCGACCGTGCTCGGAAAGCGGCACATCATTCAAGAAGTTTGAGAGGCCAGAAATTTCGATGTCCACGCCGATCACGCCGATCATCTCGTTTGAGCGCATGACCGGGGATGCCGCCGTCACACCGGGCCGTTTGGAAGTGAAAAACACGTAAGGGTCCGTCCAGATGGTTGCGCCCGCCCGATTCGCAGCGCGATACCACGGCCTCGAGCGCGGATCGAAAGTATCCGAAGCCAACGTCTCGCGTTTGATGATGTTCAAATTCGCATCTCGGGTCACACGGCTGACCTGTCGCGCACCGGAAGCGAAACCGATGAATTTGCTGCTGAACCCATCACTGTTGCCATCACCGTCACGTTTGACGAACACGAACGCACCGTTCGGTTGGCCCAAGTAAATCCCAGCCAATTGCGGATTGCTGTGCAACTGCGCCAAAAAGTACCGCTCGAGACCGACAGTATCGCTGGCCTTCAGCACGCCACGCTCGAGCAATTCACGGCTGAGGGTGGCACTGTGTTCGGCAGGCTCGAGGAAACGCCGGGTGTTATCGGCGGTCGTATCCGCCAGATGATTCAGGATTTGATGCGCGTGCTCACGGGTGATCGCCTCGGTGCTGGCATTCCCGAAGGCGAGCAGCACAAACAAGGTGATGGCTTGCATGCCGAGCAGCAGCGCGAACAACATGTAACGCAGGCTAGGCAGCATTCCTCGAGAGTTCACGGTCCTGACATTCACCGCGTGGTTATAACGCACAAAAATGAAAGCGACAGGAATTATCACACAGCGTTTCTTACGGTAAGGCTCATGCTCGGATTGACCAACCAACAAAAGTGGAGGTTTCTCGAGTTGTGCTCGGGTTGAAGTTCAGGTTCGTTCCACGAATTTGGAAACACGCACCGGCGGTTCGTAACTTTCTGGCCAGTAATCGGTGACGCGAGCAATCAAGCCATCCGTGAACTCGAAAAACACCAGTGCAGGCATGACTTCAGAATCGATCCGCAAGACAATCTCGGCGGCACCACGAAGACCATCGGCAATCACACGAGAAACCTGGAGCCTCCAATCGCCAGGAAAAGTGATGTTGAAATCCAAATACGCCTCGCGCCCACGAACACGCTCTCGAGTCTGCGGCAATTCGTACACAACATCTGGGTGCAGAACAGCAGCGAACCCCGTCCAATCTCGAGCGTTCAAGGTTTGAAAATACGTTTCGACCCGCTGATGATTGGTGCGCTGCTGCTTAATCATGGCTTCAGTTTATGACCAAGCTTTCAATCAAGCTCAAGCACTGAATGTTCAAGCACTGAATGTTCAAGCACCAAGTTCGAGAAGCCCCATATAATCTCGGGCATGACACGCATATTTGAACACCCGACGTTCGGATTTTCCTTCACCATTCCCGAACACTGGACGCTCGCCACCTGGCAAAACCGAACCGTGCTCGAAGGTTACGAAACCCGAATGCAAACCTCAATTGACGACCTTCCACCGAGCGACGATTTTCGCAACGTCATGATCGCCCAGGAAATCCTCGAGCCATTCGGACGGATTCGTTGCCACATCGAACTGATTGTTTGGAAAGACCATGCGTTTGCGCTGCCAACACGGGCCAAAAAATACCCGTGTGGCGAACTGCCATTCAAAGCCAGATTAGGCAAGTACGGTCGGGGCGGCGAACATGCCGCTGGGCAACTCGAGTTGGGCGATGGACTGGTTTTGCATTTGGTTGTGACCAGCGATGAACCCGCCGCCACAGACGACCTGCACGCCGTGTTGAATTCTGGAAAGCGATTGATCCAATCTTGATTCGTGACGAGCAGTACTGATCTCGAGCGATTTCTGCGCAGTTCACATTGGCTGGAGCCGTGGATGCACAGGTTGGAATAGCAGACTCGAATGAACGGACTCGAGTGATTGAATTCAGGATGGTGAACGCTGAACCTTGCGGTAATCGTTTGGTGCGTAACCCGTCACAGCACGAAAATCCCGGCCGAAATGCGCCTGATCGAAGTATCCCAAA